>JAHFDV010000057.1:5732-19162 GCA_023248815.1 Myxococcales bacterium | reverse complement strand
AATGCGGATGGCTCTTTCGTGATCGCGTGGCGCGAGTATGCCGCCGATCATCGACGCATTCGCGCAGCGAACGCGCGCGTGTGCACAGCGGGCGAGACACCGAAACCTATTCCGCTCTCGAAAAAGCGCTCGGAAGGCTGGCCGAAGACCGTCGCCGAAGCTGTCACGGAGCTGGACCAGTATCTTCCCAAAGACACGCGCAAAGAATTCTTCGCAAGCGATTTCCCAGGAGGCGTCGAGCGACTCATCGGACGAAGCAGCCTCGAGGGCTTCGGGCTCTTCCGCGGCAACGACGCGCTCTTGAAGTCGTGCAAGACGAAGAAACCGAACGACTGCCTCGGGCTCATCGTCGACACGGTGCGTAAAAAGGAAGCGCCCAAGAGCGCTCCAAAAACCAAGTAAGCGTGCCCGTCAGTCCAAGATGGCGACGACCGGCGCGTGGTCCGAAGGCACTGCGCCGGACTTCCCCTTCTTCCGATAATCGCGATCGACAGTCACGTCTTTCACGCGCGCAGCGACATCTGGGGTCGCAAAAAGAAGGTCGATGCGGAGCCCTTCGTTCTTGTGGAACGATCCCGCGCGGTAGTCCCACCACGAGTAACCGGGCGCTTCGGGATACTTCGCGCGGAAGAGATCGACGAGGCCTGCTGCGCGAATGCGCGCGATGAGGGCGCGTTCTTCCAGCGTATGGAAGATGGTTCCGTCGAGCCGCGCACCGCCGAACGAATCGAGCTCGGTCGAGCACACGTTGAAGTCACCGCCGAGAACGAGCGGCGCGCCTTTGTCTGCGCGTGACTCGAGATAATTGGCGAGGCTTTCGAGCCACTTGAGCTTCAGTGGGTAGTCCGCGTGAGCCAGCGTCTTGCCGTTGGGAACGTAGATGCTCGCTACCTCGAGACCGCTCACCTTCGCGACGATGAAGCGGGCGCCTGCATCCGCTGCGCCGCTCAGCTCTTTGACGACAATCTCCGGCTGATCTTTTGCGAGGACGGCAACTCCGTTCCAGCTCTGCTGTCCAGCGAGCACGGCGCGGTACCCGGAAGCGCGGATCTCGAGATGTGGAAAGTCATCTTCGACGATCTTGAGCTCCTGCAAGCAGACGACATCTGGCTGGCGCTCTTCGAGCCATTCCGCAAGACGTTGAGAGCGAGCGCGGATGCCGTTGACGTTCCAGGTAGCGAGGATCACGTTCCCCGTTTAGCGCGCTACGTGCCTTCGTCGCCACCCCTCCGTTCGCGGAGCGGTTCGGACGATGCTTCAGCCCTTCCTTGCGCACACGAAACCACAGCTTTTTCTGATGGGCGCTGCGTAAGCATCTTCTCAGTGTGGCAAATGATCCGATCGGCGTTTCCGTTCGTATGCCTTCTTGAAGAGATGATTCTCGCTCCCTACCTTCCAGCTTGTACCCTCGGGTGGGGGCACTTCCTTTTCATGAGCGAGCTCGACGACAGCGTTCTCATGCTCTCGGTTGCTTCCGGCGATCGAGCAGCCTTGGGCAACCTTTATGACCGGCATGCGAAAATCGCATTTGCGGTAGCAGCGCGCCTCCTCGCGAGTGATCGCGAAGCCGAAGACATCGTCCACGACGCCTTCCTCGAAGTGTGGCGGCGAGCGGGCACGTTCGACCCGGAGCGAGCCAGCGCTCGTAGCTGGATCCTGATGATCGTCAGATCGCGCGCGATCGACCGCAAACGAAGCGCGCAGTTTCGACGCGGGGTGGAATTCGACGAATCCAAAGCGCCGGCGGCCGCGGAACCTTGCTGCGCGACGGACCTTCCGAGAGTATTTTCGATTCTCGCAGATCTTCCGGTCGTGCAGCGAGAAGTGATCGAGCTCGGATACTTCGAAGGTCTCTCGTCTACCGAGATGGCCGAACGCCTCCAGCTTCCCGTCGGGACCGTGAAGTCGCGCGTTGCGGCGGCACTCGCGCGCCTCCGCACTGAAATGGGGGACGCATGAAGCTCGAAGGAAAGCGCGTCCTCCGCCTCCCCTCCAAAGAGCCGCTTCGTGAAGACGGTGCCGGGACGATGGAGTTTCGCGCCGTCGAAGATCGCCTCGGCGACGCGGTGAACGTGGCGCCCCCATCTTCGCTACGCGAGCGCTTGATGGGCACCGTGTCGAAGACGCATCGCTTCCCTGACTTCGAAGAACGCGTGGCCACCCTCGTCGAGCTTCCGCTCGAAAAAATCCGCGAATTCATGCTCGGAATCGACACGAAGGAGCCTTGGCTGCCAGGCCCCATTCCCGGGATGGACTTCTTCCATTTCGAAGGCGGCGCGAGCGTCAAGAATGCCATCACCGGTTTCACGCGTATTGCACCTGGCATTACGTTTCCAGAGCACGAGCACGTCGGCGAAGAATGCGTGCTCGTGATGCAGGGATCTTTTCGCGACGCAGACGGCGAAGAGCATGGCGTCGGCGATGAAGTGTGGCTCCCCGCAGATTCGAGTCATACGTTCGAAGTGACGAGCAAGATTCCTCTTCTCTATCTGGCGATCGTTCAAGGCGGGCTGCGCGTTGGAGGAGTGCTCATTCCTCCGGGAGACCCGCGCGCCTGAATCGCGCCTACTCGCGCAATCCTTACGATTAGGATTTCCCGAGGCATCAATCGATCGATTCGTAAACCGAATCTGATCCGAACGAAGAGCCGGTTCGTAATTCGGGGTGTGGGTGATCCAACCCGCCCGTAACCGATTGCCCAACAGGGAGGCCATATGAACCGTACTTTCGCATCCATTGCTCTTTTATCGACGCTCGCATTCTCGGGCGCGCTCACCGGCTGCTCCGATGACGACGACAACAAGACCGTAGATCCCGTCGCGATGGGCCCCGGCGCCGCATTGAAGTGCACGAGCAGCGGGAAGAACGCATGGGACACGTTCGGCGTCGCGGCGTTCGTCAAAGTCAACGAATCGGTCTTCACCAACGTGACGGCCGAGATCACCGCGAATAGCACGACGAACCTCGGCGATTCGCTCACCAAGGTGGGCTCGGGCAATCCGCCTTCGACGACGCACGATCTCGCGACGTTCAAGGGGAACCTTGCCGCGTTCCTCGTGTTCGCTTACGGCGGTCCGACGTCGATCACGTACACCGATGGAAAGACATACTTCGGCAAGCAAGACATGGCGGCCGCGCACGCGGGCCTCGGCATCACGAGCGCGCAGTACGACTACTTCCTCGGCAACATCATCGTTCCTGCGTTGACGACGAACGGTGTCACCACGGACGATGTCTCGAGCTGCTTTGCGCCGATTCTCACGAACGCAGACTTCAAGGCCTCGATCGTCGGCAAGTAAGGAGGAACGCCATGGGAGTTACAATGAATTCGGACGAGAAGAGCGTGAGCGATGGCGTGAGCGATGGCGTGACCCCTAAGGCCCATTCGAGAATGGCCAAGTGGAAGCGCGTGACGTTGACGACGACCTTCGCGCTTGCTTCGTGCACGGCACTCATTGGAGTTGCGCACACCAAAGCGGCTCGTCCACTCCTCATGGCGGTTCAACGTAGTGTGGGAGGCTGCCCGCTTGGATTCGATCGCACGGCGACGCCGATCGAACGCGACGCGGTGCAGCTCAATTTTTCTAGAACGCATCATGGAGAAGCCGAGGCGGCGCAACGTCCTGCCTTCGGTTTCACCCTCGATGGAACGTCACGTGAAGACGTGCTGTCTTGGGCGAAGCACAATCACGTGGCCTGCAATGTTCCGAAGCGTGGCCCCGATCTCGAGTGCCTCGATGTCGCTTTGCCCGCGGATGGATCCGGAGATGCGAAGGCAACGATTTGGCTCACGTTCGGGAGCTCAGGAAAGCTGAATGCCGTGTCGGTGAGAAGCCGTGCGATGACCCCTGCCGTGATCAGCAAACGCTTTGAAGACGTGAAGCGCACCGTGACCGAGAGCGCTGGGTCACCTTACGAAACGCGTGGCAACGGTACGGAGGCCGAGCTGACACGGGGATTGCTCGCGCAGTCTTCGGCGGAGTTCCGCTTTCGCAACTACTACGCCCTCACACGCGCAACGAATGTCAGCCAAGGATTCTTGCTCACCGAGGAGTATCGGTCGCTCGTGGATTGAGCGGACCTTGCGATTGGTCCAAGAGGGAAAATTGGGGGCGAGCTGCCGAGCGCGTTGCACACGTTTCTGCTCGCGATTCAATCGTAATTCCGCACTCTGTTAAGTTGCGCACACGCACTGCATTTTCCTCTTCGTAAAAAACTAGGGAGGCCCTAAGACCGACGCCGCCTTCATCATGCAGCGTAAAAACAGCAGAGTCATCTTCGCCGTCATCGGTCTTCTTCTGATCGTGTTCATTCTCGTCGCGATCAAGTTCAAGCAGATCTCCATGCTCATCGGTCTTGGGAAGCAGATGGAAAAGTCTGGCCCACCTCCAGTTACCGTGAGCACGGCCACCTCCACGCTCGATTCTTGGGATGACTCCATCTCGGCCGTCGGCAGTGTCACCGCCGTCCGCGGAGTCTCCGTGAGCAACGATGCCCCCGGCGTCGTCAAGAAGATCTCCTTCGAGTCGGGAACGAGCGTCAAGGAAGGCCAAGTGTTGGTCGAGCTCGACACGAGCGTCGAACGCGCACAGCTCGCGTCGGCAGCCTCGAAACAGATGCTCGCGAAGTCGAATGCCGAGCGCGGGCGCAAACTCTTTCAAATTCAAGCGATCTCGCAATCCGAGCTCGACGAGATCGAAGCCACGTTGCGCAACGCCGAGACCGAGATCGCTTCCGTAGGTGCGCAGCTCGCCCGCAAGGTCGTGAAAGCGCCGTTCTCGGGCCGCCTCGGTATTCGCGAGATCAACATTGGTCAGTATCTCGCGCCGGGCACGCGCATCACGGTGCTCGAGTCGGTTGGTGCGTTGCACATCGACTTCAGCGTGCCGCAGCAGCGTCTCAAAGACATCTCGGTGGGCATGCCCGTGCACGTGACGGTCGGTGATGCGCAGACGGACGCGGGTCCTGCGCAAGACTTCTACGACGGCACCGTCACGGCGATCGATCCCGTAGTCGACGAGGCGACGCGCGCAGTGAGGCTCCAAGCCAGCGTGCCCGACGAGAAAGTGCGCCTCCGCACCGGCATGTTCGTCAACGTATCGATTCAGCTCGGAAAGAAGCTCGAAGTCATCTCCGTTCCCTCGACGAGCGTCATCCGCGCATCGTTCGGCAACTCGATCTTCCTCGTGGAGGACAAGAAGGGCGAAGAGGGGCAGGTCGCGACGGGGCCAGACGGAAAGCCCGCGAAGGTCGTCCGGCAGCAGTTCGTGCGTACGGGCGCGTCCCGCGGTGACTTCATCTCGATCGCTGAAGGGCTCGAGGCGAACAAAGAGATCGTGAGCGCCGGCGGGTTCAAGCTCCACAACGGCACACCGATCATCGTGAACAACGCCGTGGGTCCCGTCCCGTCGAGTCGTCCTCAAGTCGAGAACCGCTGAGCGAAAGCTCACAGCGAGTTTTCATTCAGGGAAAGAAACGAGAGCGCTCATGAAGCTCACAGATATTTTCGTTCGTCGTCCGGTCCTCGCGATCGTCGTGAACCTCGTGATCATCATCGCGGGAATTCAGGCCATTCGCACACTCAACGTGCGCCAGTATCCGAAGCTCGAAAGCGCTTCGATCAAGATCACGACGGCCTACGTCGGCGCCAATGCCGATCTCGTTCGAGGCTTCGTGACGACGCCCATCGAGCGCGCGGTCGCCGGCGCCGACGGCATCGACTACCTCGACTCGCAGAGCACGCAGGGCCTCTCGACGATCAACGCGCGCCTCCGTCTCAACTTCAATGGCGCCAATGCTCTCGCCGACATCAGCACGCGCGTGAATCAGGTTCGCGCCGACTTGCCTCCCGAAGCGGAGATTCCGGCGATCGTTCTCGAGCCGTCCGACTCCCAGATCGCTTCGATGTACATCAGCTTCGGATCGAAGGTCCTCGGAGACAACCAAGTCACCGACTACCTCATTCGCATCGTCCAGCCGCGCCTCTCCGCTCTCGAAGGCATTCAGCGCGCAGAAGTCTTTGGTGGTCGTACGTTCGCTCTTCGCGCGTGGCTCAAGCCCGAGCGAATGGCCGCGCTCAATGTCAGCCCCAACGACGTTCGGCAAGCTCTCGCCGCCAACAATTACCCCTCCGCCATCGGACAAACGAAGGGACAGCTCG
Source organism: Myxococcales bacterium (assembly GCA_023248815.1). Taxonomy (GTDB): domain Bacteria; phylum Myxococcota_A; class Polyangia; order Polyangiales; family Polyangiaceae; genus JAHFDV01. The sequence goes on along the minus strand of JAHFDV010000057.1, from coordinate 13,002 downwards.
TTCAGATCAATCTGACGGCTCGCACGGATCTCCGAAACGTCGAAGAGTTCAAACGCCTCGTCGTCGCCCAACGAGACAACTCGTTCGTCCGCCTCGAAGATATCGCCGACGTCGAGCTCGGCGCCGACAACTACGACCAAGACGTGCGCCTCAACGGCGACAAGGTGGTCTACATCGGCATCTTCGTACTTCCGAGCGCCAACTCGCTCGATGTCGTCGCGCGTGTCCGCAAGGAGATGGAGCTCATCCAGAAGGAGCTTCCTTCCGGTATGGCGACGAAGATCGGCTTCGACTCGACCGAGTACATCAAGGACGCGATCGTCGAGGTAGAGCACACGCTCGGTGAGACGATTCTCATCGTCGTCATCGTCATCTTCCTCTTTTTGGGCTCGCTGCGAAGCGTCCTCATCCCGCTCGTCGCCATTCCAGTCTCACTCATCGGCGCCGTGTTTTTGATGCAAGCGTTCGGCTTCACGCTGAACTTGCTCACCCTCCTCGCCGTCGTCCTCTCCGTAGGCCTCGTCGTCGACGACGCGATCGTCGTCGTGGAGAACACCGAGCGCAATATTTCCGAAGGGAAAACTCCGTTCGAAGCGGCCCTTGCCGGCGCTCGTGAGCTCGTCGGTCCCATCATCGCGATGACCGTGACGCTCGCCTCGGTGTACGCGCCAATCGGCTTTCAGGGAGGTCTCACGGGCGCGCTCTTCCGCGAGTTCGCCTTCACGCTCGCAGGCGCGGTGCTCATCTCCGGAATCGTCGCACTCACGCTCTCACCGATGATGGCCTCTCGCCTTTTGAAGCCGCACGAGCAGCAAGGCAAGATGGCGAAGCTCGTGGACCGCGCCTTCAGCAGGGTTCGCGAAACGTACGGACGTCTACTCGACGGCACCCTCGCAGCGCGGCCGGCGGTCTACACCGTATGGGGCGTGCTCACGGTGCTCGTGCTTCCCCTCTATATGTTCTCACCCACCGAGCTCGCACCCAACGAGGACCAGGGCTTCGCCTTCGGCGTTCTCGACATGCCCGCCAACGCGACGCTCGAGCAAATCGAACCCTACGCCGCCCAGGTGAACAAGATCTTCGCGGCGACGCCGGAGTTCGATTCGAGCTTCCAATTCACGTTCCCGAGCCAAGCCTTCGGCGGTTACATCGCCAAGCCATGGGGCCAACGCAAACGCACGATGTTCGAGATCTCGGGCCAGTTGAACGGGCAGCTCGCGAGCATTCCAGGCGTCGCTGCGCCCATCTTCATGCCGCCTGCCCTTCCGAGCGCAGGGTTTCTCCCCGTCGAGTTCGTCATCGCTTCGACGGTCGATCACGACGAGCTCCTCGGCTACGCGCAGCAGCTCGTCGAAGCCGCGTCGAAGAGCGGCCAGTTTGCCTTTCCTCCCTTCACGGACGTCAAAATCGATCAGGGCAAGGCCGAGATCATCCTCGACCGCGACAAGATCGCGTCGATGGGTGTGAGCATGCAGCAGGTCGGCGCCGATCTCGCGTCGATGCTCAGCGGCAACTTCGTCAATCGCTTCAGCATCGACGGCCGGAGCTACAAGGTCATTCCGCAGATAAAACGATCAGGCCGCCTCACGCTCGATCAGCTGAACGACATTCACGTGACGGGTCCCAATGGGACGCTCATCCCCCTCTCCGCCGTCGCGACGATTCAAGAGAGCGTCGAGCCGCGAACGCTGAATCGCTTCCAGCAGCTCAACGCGGTGAAGCTCTCGGGCGTCACCACGCGGTCGGTCGCGGGCGGTCTCGAAGTGCTCGAAAACGAGGCCAAAAAGATTCTGCCGCCCGGAAGTCGCGTCGACTACACGGGCGAGTCGCGCCAGCTTCGGCAAGAAGGCGGAAAGTTCCTTCCCGCGATGGGACTCGCCGTCCTCCTCATCTTCTTGGTGCTTGCGGCGCAGTTCAACTCGTTCCGCGATCCGTTCGTCATTCTCGCGGGCTCTGTGCCACTCGCAATGTTCGGCGCTCTCATCTTCACGTTCTTGAAGTTCCAGGGTCCTCCCGGCCTGTCGTTCGGATTCACGACGGGTTGGACGACGACGCTCAACATCTACTCGCAGGTCGGACTCGTGACGCTCGTCGGGCTCGTTTCCAAAAACGGAATCTTGATCGTCGAGTTCGCGAACGCACAGCAGGCGGCAGGGCACACCAAACTCGAAGCGATTCGAGCGGCCGCCGTGACGCGCCTTCGCCCGATCTTGATGACGACGACGGCCACGGTCGTCGGTCACTTCCCGCTGACCTTGGTGAGCGGCGCCGGCGCCGTTGCCCGTAATTCCATCGGCATCGTGCTCGTCGGTGGAATGACGACTGGAACGCTGTTCACGCTCTTCGTCGTGCCCTCGCTCTACGTTCTTCTCGCGAAAGATCATCAGCACGATCGCGACACGGAAAAGGGTGGCGCGAAAGCCGAAGGCCCGGAGAGCGACGCCTCTCTTGGCGAGCACTCGGCGCAGCACGCCTGAAGCGCGAAACGCGAGTCGCTGATCCGAGCGGCTCGCGGCGTGAGCTTCGTTCTATCGCCTACGATCCAGCTTCTTCGGCTCTTCGTATAGGTGCAGTCGTCTCCGCAGCTCACGCTTCTTTTCGTCCGTGAGCGCTGCGCCTTCGATCGCGTCGCGTAGGCGGTCCCCTTTCGTATCGACCGCGCGATAGCCACACTCCGCGAAGAGCTCCGGCCAAGGTTGTTCGAGAAGAAGCCGCGGATAGTCTTCGCACATGAACGGGCGCGTCTCGTAGCTATCGCAGCGGCGCGTCGCCGGGTCGAAGTGCGTGCAGCGAAAGACGTAGACGTGGCCTTCGCGCTCTTTGCGCACGTACTCGAAGCCGTTCACGGCGAACTGCCAGAAGAGAAAGAGGCGACGCGGCGTCGGAAAGTGCCAGAACGCGCGGCCAACGCTTATGGAAGGTTCTTCGCAGCACTTCGCGCAGCTCTCGCACGATCCGCCGAGAGCAAAACGTGCTTCTCCTCTCAGTGAGCGAGCGCGGCGTCGGAGCCCATACTCGAACCGCCACATCGTACGGATGATGCGCTTCAACACACCGAGGAGCCGACCGTCTTTCATGCGGGCGAGATTCGTTTGATCCGTTACTGGAGCGCGAGAGCCGAGCTCATACCGGCCAGATCCGTGGGACGGCCGGGCGCGATACTACCACCCTGTCTTGCGCAATTCAGCTTGCGCAATTCAGCCTGCGCAATTCAGCAGCAGCGCGATCGACGCTCGCGTTGCGCCACGCCTCAAGCCGCGAGGTTCATCTCGCCGGCGAACAGCGCTCGCGCCATCTTTTGCGCGACGGTTGCGGAGGGCACTCCGGCGATTTGTCGAATGTCGAACGAGGGCTCGATGGCGAGCTCTTCGAGAAGCGTCTCGATGGCGCGTTCGCGCGCCTCCTCGAGCATGACGCGCTCGATACGCGTGAGCCTCGGCGCGATCCATTTCGCCAGCGCGTGACTGAAGGCGGCGTGATCGCATTCGTCCGCGGCGATATTGCGGAGGTGCGCTCGCATGTCGTCATCGCCCGCGCAATCGGCGCGGTGCAGCGCGAGAGCGGCTCCATACGTTTCGCGAACTTCACCTTCGACCGCATTTTCGAGCGCGAGCGCGAAGAGCGACCGGTTCTCTGCCGTGAGAACTTCAGGCGCGACGAGAGCTGCCCCGAATCTCTTCGCGAGGCCCGCCGCAGCGTTCGTGTGGCGTCTTTCGTCGTCACGAGCGCGCAGCGCCCAGTCTAGGAGCTCTTTTGGCGCACCGAAGCGAGCGAGATCGGCCGCGATGTGTTCGAACGCAATGACGGAGGCTGCTTCGAGGAAGGTGACCTCGGCAAGGTAGCTGCGAAGCGCCGAGTCATTGTTCGAGGAGAAGGTCGCGAGCCCGTCGGGTCTCCGGCCGTCGACGACGCATCCGTCGAACGTGAGCTCGGTGTCCCTTTCGATTTGCTGGCAACTCACGTTCACCTGGGCCGAGTAGTCCTGAGGGCACACGAACTGTGGATTCGATTCGGGAGCGCCGTACCAAGCCTTCAAAAACGCGTCGTCTCGCACGGAGCAGGAGTTGTAGCCGCCACCACAAATCGCTTTGCAGTCGAGTCCCGTCGTGACGCTCGCACAGGCGACGCTCGCGTCGACAGTCGCAGCCTTCGAAGCAACGACCTCACTCGTAGGACACTCATTACATCCCATGAGCGTCATCGCAGCGCCGGTCGCAGCGACCATCAAGATTCGTTGGAGAATGTCGGAGGCAGGTGACTTGAACGAACGCATGACACGCCGTTCGCAAGATGCGTGCCTCCGCAAATCCGGGCACTCTTCATCGCGTTTCACCGACATTCTCGCGAAAGGCAACGAGAGGACGAATTCGCGGCCATGGCCGCGGTGTCCTAGTGCGCCAGTAACGTGGCGCGTCGGCGGATGGTCAGGGAAGCGCATCGAGGGCGGCGATCGAGAGATCGTTGGAGCTCACGCCGTCCGTATCCGAGATCGTCACGAGCGTCATGTCTGACGCAGGAAAATAAAACGCCTGCGAGTGGCTTCCGTAAATATCGCCGCCGTGTCCGATCGCTGGCGTCTTCCCGGTAGCCTTGGCTGAGAAGAGGAACACGCCGAGTCCGTATTCGATCACATCGTTGACCTTCACACCTTTCAGCAGCTCCGTCTGCGCTTCTTTGGGGAGCACCTCGCCTCGCGCGAGGAGCGTGATCCATCGACCGAGATCTGCGGGGGTTGCGACCATCGCGCCCGCGGCCCAGGCCCAGGAAGGGTCGTACGTCGTCGGGATCGCCCTGCGCTTCGTGTCGAATCCTGGAGCGAGCTCGCCGACGATCTCTTCGCCGCCTTCGAAAAAGGTGTGCGTGAGATTGTGAGGGACGAGGAACCTCTCGCGGATCTGCTTCGCGATGGGAGCGCCGCCAATCTTCTCCGCGATCATCCCGAGCAAGATGAAGTTGGTGTTGGAGTAGTGCCAGCTCGTGCCGGGTGCGAAGTAGGCGTCGTGCTTCAGAGCGAGATCGACGAGCCCTGACGGTGTCGCTTTGACCTTGAAATCGAGCGTTGGGTCGTCCGTGTAGTTGAAGAGGCCGCTCGTGTGATTCAAGAGCTGCCGCACGGTGATCGTTTGACCTATCGTGACCTCCGGAAGGTACGCGGCGAAAGGCTCGTCGAGAGCAAGCTTTCCTTCGCTCGTCATCGTCAAAACGAGCGCGGAGACGAAGGTCTTCGTGTTGCTGCCGATCCGAAAAAGAAGATCACTCGTGAGGCCCGACTTCCCGCTGAAGTATTCGGAGTGACCACAGTCCGACGTCGTGATCGCAATCACACCGTCGACCATCTTCGAGCTCACGACGCTCGTGTCGAGCGCGGACTGAACCTTCTCGTCGAAGGTGAGACAAGAAGGGGTGCGCTCGGGCGTGTCTCCGTCCGCCACGTCCGCGGCGTCGAGCTGTGTGTCGTTGCGAGGAGCGTTCCCGTCGTCTGCGGAAGAGCATGCGACGAGGAGAGCGAGTGGAAGGAAACCGAGGAGATGACGAAGCTTCATGATGAAAGACCTTTCAAAAAAAGGGCGCAAGGAACCGCGCCCGCGGAGACAGGGCGTGAAAACGGACCTGAGGGCCCGCAATAAAAAACGAATCGCCGACTACGAGAGCGTGCTGATGCAGACCTTCGACAGAATTTCGGCGAGGATGAAACCGAAGAGAAACGAGACCGTGAGCTTCGTTTTGGTGAATCCCGAAGCGTTTTGATACCCGCGCACGAGCCAGTAGATCTGGACGGCAAGCGCGCAAAGGACGATCACGAGAATCGGAATGTCGATCGGCCGGATGGCGGGATCCTTCGCAGCGTGGGGAACGAGGAGACCGAGAAGTGGAGCCGACAACGCGTACGGGACGCGCGCCAAGCCGCACATTCCGAGAGTGTCGAGAAGACGCGCGCGCGAGCCGAGCACTCGCGCAACCGCGAAGAATGTGAGGCTCGGGACGATCCAGTCGACCGCCTGTTCAATCGCCGCGATCTTCGTGGAAACTAACCCCGTGTGGATGTCGAGGAATCCGTCGAAGCGGATCCCGAGGCGCGTGGCGGCAAAGCACGCGAGCGCGACGACGACGCCGATGCATGCAGCGCGCCCGCCGCCAAGACGATCGAACGGATTGAGGAGCATCGCCAACGCGCCCGAGCTCGGCACATCCTTCGTCCCCACTGCAGACAATAGCTCTCCCGCCTCGTCGGCTTCGAGCTTCCCTTCGCGAACGAGCGCGCGAACGCGATCACTGGCTGTGCTCATAGACCCACCTTTCTCAGCTCACGTGCGGCGACCTTCGCAGTCATCTTTCCGCTTTCAAGCGCATCCAAAATGTCGTGCCGCCTCTTCTCGACGTCCTTCTCGATGTGCGTGAGACGCTCGAGAATGTCGTTCAAGCGATTGCGCACGGTCGGGTAGCTCGTCTTCGTGAGCTCGGCCATTTCCTTCAACGAGCCAGACGTGCGGACGAACTGGGTGATGAAGACGAGGTCTTCGGGGGCGAGCTGGAGAAGCGCGGGGATTTCGAACTGTCCTTCGAGCTGCGTCTCGCAGCTCTTGCAATGAAGGCGCGACGCGAAGAGCTCGCCTTCACAGCTGGGACATCGGGCAACGAGCTTGGGCATGGCGAGATAGTAAAACTGTCATTCACTTTGTCAAACCGAAGATGAATTAAATGAATTGTGTGTTCACTTAAATTGAACCAAAACCGCTGTGGTAGCTCCGAAGAGTCGGCATTCATTGAAGTCTTTGCCTTCGAGGAAACCCGTAGGTCGGCTGGAAAATTGCGCGTGACTTCGGTGCTCGGCGGCACTGCGCGCCGCAGACTCGGCCTAGCGATGCTAAGGTGAGCGTTCACGCGACTTTTACCCCACGTCGATACGCGCCTCGCCTGCGGGCACCGCGTCCTCTTCGTGAAGGTGCGATTTTCGTGGAGCGGAGCTTCTCCGCTTTGCCCTTTCGTCCCAGCCTCGTCTACGAGGGGGACGAGCCTCCACGAGAACATCGCCATGGCCGAGAACAAAGACGAGCTGCGCATCATGAACCAATTTCGCGACAAGCGCGGAATGGTCTACGACCTCAAGTGCCAAGGCGACCGCCTCACGTTGCGAGTAACGCAGCGCCAATCCCCCGCGGACGAAGATGAATGGCAAGTCGCCGCGCAGATGTTTCATGACGAGCACGTGGTCACGGAGTGGGGACCGACGCGCGTCGACGCGTTGCGCGCGGTCGGAAAAAATTGGGTC
>JAHFDV010000057.1:0-5722 GCA_023248815.1 Myxococcales bacterium | reverse complement strand
CCAGATCAAGAGCCTCCGGGCCAAAGTCAGCGCCGCCAAGAACGCGATCGAAGACGCCGAGAAGCAACTCGACGTGACACTGCGCGAGATCAACGTGAGCGCACGCGCGGAAAAGAAGACGGTCAGTCAATCGGTCGAAGCAGCCTTTGCAAAGCTGCGCGCGGCGAAGGTCGAACTGCTCGATCTCGAGGCCGGACTCGCAGACGACGACGGGTGACGAGCTCGCTTCTGTCGTTTCAGTAATCGCTTCACGAAGCGCGTGCTTTTGACCTTCTCCTAAATGGGTTGCTACGATCACCGTTCCCCAAGGAGGCTTAAGATGCGCCGATTCCACTTTCAGTTACTTCCCCTCTCTCTGATGACGACCTTCGTCGCTTCTTCGGCGCTCGCCGACGTCGATCCGGATCACACTGTCTACGTCGCCCAAAACACCGTCGCCGCCTTTGCGACGAGTGACCTCTCCGCGCCGGCGCAGACGACGCTCACGCTCGGGTTCGTTGCTTTCGAGGTAGCGCTCGATCCGGTCCAGAACGTTCTCTACGTCGGTGAGCAGAACGGAAAGCGCATCTTCGCTTTCAATGCAAAGACGTTCGCCGCGGTTCCGGCGCTCGACATCACGCAAGCCGCCGATCCTGGCGGAGCGCTCGAGATCGATCCGTTTCGCCGCGTGCTTTTTCGTCACGCGGCCGACAACACCATCACTGCGTACTCGATCGATGCGAGCAACTACGGAACGAAGATTTCGGCGAGCGTCGCGGTCACGGGAACTGCTGGCACCGACGCGAATCAGCTTTCGCGCGACCCTTTGAAGAACTGGCTGTTCTCCGCAGCAACCGAAGCCGGAGACAATTTGGTGCGGGTGTACGATCTCAAAGGACTCTCCTTCAAGACGTTCACGTTTCCTGCGGGAACGAGCACCGGAATCAAAACGAACAACACGAGCTCGATTGCCGTCGATCCGGTGAACTCGCAGATCCTCGTTCAAGGTAGTGGCAACGGTGGAACGCGAGCGGGTGTCGAACGCTACGACTACGGTGCGTTCGGCACGCTGACGTTCAACTCACTCCTCAGCCTCCACGCGGGGACGAATCGTGACAACACGAACGACAACGGACTCCACGTCGTACGCGATGGGACCGTCGCCGCGGTCGTGGAAACGGATTACTCGGGCAATCACCTCTTCGCGACGAACCTGACGAACAATACGTTCACGATCTATTCTCCCCTGGTCGCGCGCAACAATCTCGCGGTCGAGTTCTATCCGTTCTCGCTCACCGAAGCGGACGACGACGCGGACGGCCTCCCCGACTCGGTCGAGCTAGGGGCAACGGGACTCACGCGAACGACGCTCAACGACGGCGATCCTACGACGACGACCGATCCCGACGATTCGGACTCGGACGACGACGGTATTCTCGACGGCACCGAGGACAAGAACCACAACGGTGTTCTCGATACGGGCGAGAGCAACCCCAAGAGCGGTGACAGCGACTCAGACGGTATTCCCGATGGCACCGAGGACGCGGACCACGACGGCGTGCTCGACACGAACGAGACGGATCCTGCGAAGAGCGACACCGACGGCGACGGCATCGCCGACAACGTCGAAACATCGGCGTCGGGATCTGCGGGCCCGTTCGTCTTCGTCGATACGGACAGCGATGGCATCGTCGATGCGCGCGATCTCGATAGCGACAACGACTGCGTGCCCGATGCAACGGATCCGAGCCCACGCAACGCGCAGGCACCCTCGCAAAACGCGAATGCGAATTGCTCGGGCGGCTTGGTATGCAACAAGCTCGTCGGTCAATGTGTTGCCGGGTCACCAGACGCTGGAATCGACGCAGGTCCTGTCGATTCCGGGGTCGACAGCGGTCTCGATGGCGGGCCCCGCGACTCAGGTCCAGACAGCAGCGTCGGCGACGGTAGCGTCGGCGATGGAAGTACGCCCGACGGAAGCGTCGTCGACGGAAGCACGACGCAAGACGGCGGCGGAAGCAAAGACGGCGGCGTAACCAACCCGGTCGACTCCGACGATGGCTCACTCGAAGGCGGCGGCATTGACTGCAGCACTTCTTCGGGCTCTGGAGGCTCCGGCTTCCTGAGCGCGGGAGTTCTCGCAGGTCTCGTCGTGTGGATGCGCAAACGCGCAGCGCGTAAGTCGAAGAAGTAAGCGGGCACTCAGCCGAAGAAAGGCGCTTCGTCGAGATTCGACGAGGCGCCTTTTGCTTTCGTAGGAGTGCGCCTAGCTAGACAGAGACGCTCCCTTCGGATCGAACGGTGAACGCACCGTGATGATTGTGAAACCTTCGTAACGACCGTTCTTGCCCTCGCGGCCCACATCGTCGAACCTGCCTTTCGATGTTCGTCGACGCAGTGGGGCATGTTCTCGGCGGTAAATACCGCATCGTGCGCCTGCTCGGCGCGGGCGGGATGGGATCCGTCTACGAAGGCGTGGATACCGTTCTCGACCGTCGACTCGCGCTGAAGGTCCTGCACCCGCATCTCGCTCAACGCCCCGAGCTCGTCGCACGATTTCTTCGCGAAGCTCGCGCAACCGCGCGTCTCCAGCATCCGAACCTCGTTGCCGTTACCGACGCCGGTCCCACCGCCCTGCTCGAAGGAAAGCCTTCGTCCGAGCCCGCGTATCTCGTCATGGAATACTTGGAGGGCCGTTCGCTCGCGCAGGAGATCGAGAGCGCCCCCCTCTCGCCCCTGCGAACCGCCGCGGTCGCCGCGCAAGCTCTTGCGGCACTCGGGGTCGCTCACACTGCCCACATCGTTCATCGCGACATCAAACCGGACAATTTGTTTTTGACGGCCTTCGCCGGCGGCGATCTCGTGAAGGTGCTCGACTTCGGGATCGCGAAGCTCCGCGACGAGGCGGGCGACAAGCTCACGGCAACGGGCGCGATGCTCGGCTCTCCGGCGTACATGTCACCGGAGCAAGCGCGTGGCGAAGAAGTGGACGAGCGCACCGACATCTACGGCGTCGGCGTTTGCATGTATCATGCACTCACGGGGCGCTTACCCTTCGACGGCGCGAGCGTGCCGCAAATGATGGTGTCGATCCTGCGCGACACGCCCGCGCCCATCTCGTCGATTCGTCGAGAGGTTCCCCTTTCACTCGCGCGGATCGTCGAGCGCGCCATGGCCAAAGATCGCACTGGGCGATTCGTGAGCGCCGACCAAATGCGCTCGGCTCTCGAACAGTTCGTCGCCGGTGAAGATGTCAGCGTCGTCAGCGCTACCGTGAGCGCCGATGCGAACGCCGGAATCGCTCTCGCGCCGACGCAAGATGGTTCGGAGCGCGCGCCCACTCCTCCAGCGTACGTTCCTGCGGCTTCTGAGCCTCCAGCGGCAACGATGCCCGAAGCCGGCAAGGTGCGACCATCACGCGGTCTCTCTCCTTGGATCGTGGGAATGATCTGCTGCACCGCGATCATCATCGCCGTCGTCTCCAAAGTCTCGCCATCGCGACCGACGGGCAAGGTCGATCCCGTCATCACCCCCAGTTCGTCGATTGCCGCCTCGGCCCAGCTCGCGGCCCCCTCTGCTTCGTTGGGACTTGCCGATCCGATGGTACCGGCGACCGTGATTCCTGGAGCTGCAACTGTCACAGAAAAGTCCCCTTCACCGAGTGCCTTGGCTTCGGCGCAAAAAGCGTTCGTCCCCTCGAAGACTGCGGATCCCACTGCAGCCGATCAACGCGCCCCGCTCCAGCCGCTCGCGGGTGGCGCGTCTCTTCCGCCTTCCGCGAAACCAACGGGCGGCACGAAGCCGCGCATCGGCAGCATCGATGCAAACGGCGCGTACGATCTCGATCTCGTCAAAGCGGTTCTCGCGTCGGCGCTCCCTGCCGTCACCGAGTGCTACGTGAAGGCGCAATACGACGCCGTCGATCACGGCTTCGTCTATTGGCTCATTCGAACGGACCGCGCGACGGGGAAAGTCGCGGGAGTCGGTGGCGTCGGAAGTGCCGAGCGCAGCCCGTACTTGGATCACTGCGTCGCCGCGGCTCTCAAAACGCTGACGTTTGGACCGATGCCCAAACCGAACAAGGGCTACGAGCACGACGCGGGAGATATCAAGATCATGTACTCCGCAGAAGTTCGGTAGCTCAGCCGCGCGGAGTCAGACGACTTCGAAAATTCCGTAAAGCGGTCCATCCGGAAGGCGGTGCCCCGTGCCGAGCGCGAGGATGCCGTTGAGAAACGCGTATTTTTCTGCAGACGTTTGGAACGAGACCGTCGTTCGAAAATAGTAGCTCGTGGGATCGACGGCCTCGCCAGCGGCGAGCTTTGCGATGATCTCTTTCGGGCCTCTGCGCACCCCGCCGTAGCTCATCGCGATGAGGGCGCCATCGTCGGTCTCGAGCGTGATGCGCGCGTCGAGAACGAGAGCGCCATCGGGGCGAAGAGTTTGCCAGTCACTGCCTCCGTTCAAGACGGTGCCTCGCAGTCGCTCGCCTTCGAATCGTCCGCCAGTGATGACGCCAACGCGACGATCGCCAGCGGGAGTATTTCCGAAAAGCTGCGGCGGGTTCACGGCGAGGCGCAGTAAGAAAAGCGGGCGTGTCGTGATCGAAGTGAGCGCAGTGGGCAAGGATGCGGAGAGCGAGTCGGACATTCCCTGAGGATACTTGCGCCCTCTTGGGATTCGAAACAAACTCTGCCCTACGATGCGGGATCGAGCTCCAACACTTTGATGCGCGCACTGCCCATCCTTTCGCGCGCGCTCGCTCTCGCATTCGCCGCAGCGTTCGTCGTGCATCTCCTCGCGCTCGTGCATCCGTCACCTGCCGACACCTCGCCCGCGTGGCGTCATGCGGTTTTCCTAGGCGTGAACGCGATCCTTGCGATCGGTTTTGCGCGATGCGTGCGCTGGCTGTTCGTTCCGGTGCTCGTGTTCGCCGCGCAGCAGGCGACGAGTCACGGAATCGACTTCGTCAGCGCGCTTCGCAATGGCGGCCTGGATGTGACGAGCTTGCTCGTGCTCATCGTTCTCCCTGTCGTCGTCGTCGTCGCTTTTCTCCTTCAGCGCAGACCTCGCGCGGTCTCCTCGAGACCGACGACGGCTCAGATGTAGGACACGCGCGCTTCGTGGTCTTCGAGTCGGACGCGCGGTGGCTGGGCTATTCTCGGCAGATGCTGCGCGCTTCTCCCCCCGTCGGATTCGCTCTCTTCGTCATCGCAGCGGGGTGCGATGCGAACAAGACGTCGCCGTCGAACGAAGCAACGCCGTGCACGCCAGCGCCGGTTGCCTCGGCCGAGGCCGCACCCGCGCCGATCATCGCTTCCGCTGTCCCCGCGGCTTGCCTCGACGCGCTTCCGCGCGTGCTCGATGCGTCCGGCAACGTCGACCCAACCCTCTATCAAGCGCTCGCCGCGAAGCTCGGACGCGCCGATGGGATCGCGTTTCGTTATGGTCCCGACGCGACGTGCGTGCAAGGAGGGCCTCCTCGGGCGCCGCTCTCATGGGCAGCGCCACACAAGCCCTGCAACAACGGTAACCCTGGCTATGGTGCAGGATACACATATGAAGTCGGAGGCACCTGCAATGACGACGTGGGGTACGGCAGCACGCAGGGCCCAGTCGTATTCGACGCCGACAAGCAGGAGAGCGACAGCGTCGATTGGATCCAGTACATGGGCTACGGCTTCAACGTCATGCAGTACCGGCCGATGCCGAGCTGGACCTGGGGAGGGCGTGCACGCGCGCC
>JAHFDV010000722.1 GCA_023248815.1 Myxococcales bacterium | reverse complement strand
AGGACACGGACGTCGGCGTCACCGAAGTGCGCGCCGAGCCAGTCGACATCGATGAGCGGCGAAGAAGAAGAGGGCGTGGACGAAGGATCGGAAGAGCTTGGCTTCGATGACACGGCTCTATGCATATACGAATTTGCCGAGCGAAGTCGTCGGCCTGCCACGCACCTGGAAGGACGTGGTAACGTCTCGCCCGCTCGCATGAAGTATCTCTATGGCGATTCCGCGCTCTTTCCGTATCCGTTCGACTTTCTCGCGACGCTCGAGCGCTTTCTCACCTCGGCGACGCAGACGGTCCAGCTCGAGTCCGAATCGCGCTCGCTCGAAGTGACGACGGCGGCAACGGCGGCCCTCCGCGTTCGCGCGCTCGACGAGCTGCAATCGTTCCACGACGCCGTCATCCGTGCGATTCAAGACAGCGGCTCGAAGCGCGTAGGAGTGCTCACGAGCGAATACGTACAGAAGCTCGTCGACCACGCGAACCTTCGTCTCGAAGAGTCGCGCATGAGCGTCGCCGGTTCGAACGATCGCGAACAGGCCACCGTTCGGCTCGACGTCGATCGTCGCCGCACCGAGATTCGGCAAGCGCTCGAATCCTTCATGGTGTCGGCACGCCTTCCCACGCTCGACCTCTCCGTGAGCGCGCAGCTCGTGGACGGGCAATACCGCGCCACGGCAATCCTCTCGCACCCGGGTTCGATCGTTGCCGACTTCCAGCTCGCGCCCGCACGCGTTCCTGGCTTTCAAGGCCCGCGCCGTCTCGGCGATCTCACGCCCCAGATGAGCCTCAATGTGGGCCTCAAGCGCGGACTCTTCCGCCGCGGCGCTCAAGTCGAGCAGATCGTCGTCGACGACTATATCTTGAGCGGATTTTCGCTCTCTGAATCCAGCGCCGACATTCGCCTCCGCAAAAAGGCAACCGATCCGCGCGACGCCGTGGTGTTCCGCCTTCAACGTCTCGGCATGGAGCTCGTCGCCGAAGTGATGCATCCGGGTGAAGAAGGTGCCGATCAGCTCGGGCCCGTCGATCCAAACGATCGCCTGCAGCTCACGCGTCTTTGGGACACGTTGGCGATCTCTGGGAAAGATCTCGCCGAGCACCGCGACCGCCTCCTCTCGCTCCGTGTCGAAGGCGAAGACGTTTTCGAAAACGACCTCGCGATCGTCTTCGTCGAACGCATCGTCACGCTTCTCGCGCCGACCGTGGCCGAGGTCGCGCGTCGCAGCCCCAACGCGGAAGAGCTCTCGTTGAAGCTCGAAACGGATACGGGCCGCCGCGAAGAGCTCTACGTGAAGAAGAGCGATCTCGTCTCGAAGCTCTCGCACCTCGGAGACAAAGAGCGCTCGATCTTCTCTCCTCTCGGCCTGACGCCCGACACGGGTATCAGCATGCCGAGCGAGCCCGAGATTCATCTCGACTCACTCGACGACGAATTGATCTGATTTCGAAGGGACGAGGAGCACGTCTCACTTCGTGAGCGTGCCGCCGTAGATGTCGAGCGTCCACTTGGCGCCTTCGCACGTCGCCGACTTCGCGCGAACCTCGACGCGCACGGTGCGCGTGTCGTCGTAGCCGTTCGACGCAACGGCACCTGCCTCGCCCCATTCGTGAGAAATGTGACCGACGGCGGCGCTGGTTACGTTCGTGTCTTCTTTGGCGGGCTTCGTCTTGCAGAGCTTCTTGGGATCGCTGTCGAAGTCTGAATAAAGGTAGAGATCGAACGCCTTCGAGCCTTCGACGTCGAGATACAAAGAGAGCTTCATCGATGCCGCAGCGAGGCCCGTATTCGTCTCCTTCGCGAGGATCGAAACCCATTTCGACGTCGTCCCATTCACGGAGAACGCAGGAGCCTTCCCCGTCTTCGTTGCATCGGCGGCGACGAGTGTCGGTGCGAGACCGCCTGAGCACGTACTCGTCGTGCCGCAAGAAACGACGGGCGGTCCCGAGTCTTTGACGGGAATCGAAGCGTCTTTGATGCCAGCGTCTTTGATGACGGTGCCGGCGTCTTTCTCTTCGTCCCCGGCGTCGTCCTCGTCCCCGGCATCGTCCTCGTCGCTGTCACCATCGCCTTCGACGGGGCTTCCATCGAGCGTTGTGCTGCCGCAGTTCGGCTCACAGGTCGCCCCGCGCGAATCGCTTTTCTTCCCAGCGTCGGTGGGGAGGCCTTCACCCTCGCCATCGTCCGCGCCGCACGCGCCGATGAGAATACCCGTGCCGACCATCAAACAAGTAACAAGACTTCGTAGTTTCATCGGAGACCTGCGGAGACAATGACGAGGAATGTCTCGTTGCGCCAGCCCCCCAAGATGGCGCGCACCGAGTCGGACGCGTGCACATCTCTTAAGTGCTGCGAA
>JAHFDV010000300.1 GCA_023248815.1 Myxococcales bacterium | reverse complement strand
ACGGGCACGCTTCTCAAGAACAAGACGATCATCCTCGCGGTGACGGGTTGCTCTCCTCTCGGCGCGGCTGGCGGTGCAGCTGGCGGCGGCGCAGTCGGCAACGCCCTCATCTGCGGTAGCGACTACGACGCGGCGAACCCGCACGGAAACCTCGCAGTCAAGATCAGTGAAGTCGGCACTGCGGTCCCCGCGGCGAACACGTCGGGCGTGCAGTTCGAGCACCTCTCGTCGGAGCTCTCGGCGCTTCCCCCCTCGGTGTTCATCAAGAACCTCGAGAGCGATGGCGGCACGACGTTCCAAGCCGTCGCGCAGAACGTTCCCTACAAGTCCATCCTCCCCGCGGCCCCCGCGGCGATCACGGGCTTGA
Organism: Myxococcales bacterium; assembly: GCA_023248815.1. Taxonomy (GTDB): domain Bacteria; phylum Myxococcota_A; class Polyangia; order Polyangiales; family Polyangiaceae; genus JAHFDV01. The sequence goes on along the minus strand of JAHFDV010000300.1, from coordinate 6,979 downwards.
CGGTCGCTTCGGCGGTCCGTCTCTCGGGCCCCGGCGCTGACGCGGCCACGCCGCTCCCCGTCCTTGGTACGACCATCGACGTCCCGAACGCCTCGACGCAAGCTGCGTCGGTGCAAGCAGAAGCAGGCGCAGCCTACTGGGCAACCGGTTCGAACTACGCCTACCTCATCATCGGCGGCCCGACGGGCAGCTACAATCCGTTCCCGGACGGTGGCTACGCCAACAACCACGCGACGCACCTCGTCGTCGTCAAATCGACGCCCTGATTTCAGGGTAGCGTTGCTCGCGAGAAGAACTCGCTGAGCAAATGAACGCGGGCGCCCGAAACGGCGCCCGTTTTCTTTTTGTGCGCAGCTCTATAATGGATCGAAGCTCATGAACGAACCGTCTCCCCAAGCGATCACGATCGCCGCGATTCAGATGAACTCCCAAGAGGCCGTGGACGACAACCTCGTGCGCGTCGAAAAGCTCGTGGCCGAAGCGGCGCATGCTCACGCAAATCTCGTCGTGCTCCCCGAGAACTTCGCGTTCATGGGGCCCGAAGAAGAGAAGCGTAAAGTGGCCGAGGTCGTGGGCGAAGGGCGCATCAGCACCTTTCTCAAAGAGCTCGCGAAAAAGCATGACCTCGCGATCGTCGCGGGGGGCATGCCCGAGCGCAGCGCGGATGAAGCACGCCCGTTCAACACGTCGCTTTTCATCGACGAGCGCGGCGAGCTCTTGGCGACGTACCGCAAGATTCATCTCTTCGATGCGGCCGTGCCTGGACAGGATGCGCTCGTCGAGAGTCGCGGATCTTCTGCGGGTGAAACGCCGACGACCGTGAATTGGAACGGCGTCACGCTGGGCCTCACGATTTGCTACGACGTGCGTTTTCCGGAGCTCTATCGAATCCTCGGCGAGAAGGGCGCGAAGATCGTCACGGTTCCTGCGGCATTCACGATGCTCACGGGCAAGGACCATTGGCACGTTCTTCTTCGCGCACGCGCCATCGAGAACCAGTGCTTCATCGTGGCGGCCGCGCAGAACGGACGGCACGGCAAGAGTCGGCTCACGTACGGCAAGAGCCTCATCGTCGATCCCTGGGGAGACGTCCTCGCGCAGGCGGGCGAAGGCGAGGGGATGGCTCTCGCGAGATGCTCGTTCGAGCGCCTCGAAGAAGTGCGCAAGCAACTCCCCGCGCTGACCCATCGAAAGCTCTGAGAGCGACGCGGACTGTCGTTTTCTTGCCGCGCACTCGTCCGGCAAGGGACGATCGCTTTCGTGAACGCAGAACGCAGGGCGCCGCGAATCGGCCCAGGGCTCAGAAAAACACGCGGCGAGCCGCTCTATCGTGTCGAAGAAGGACGGCGCTTTCGCAGCTCGGACGCCGGGTGGCGCACGCTGCTCGAGAACGCCGATATCGTCAGCGAAGGCGCGCTGCGGTCCGAAGTTGGCGGTGGACAGGTTTGGTACGGCTTTTCGAGCCTGATCGTATCCGTGCGTGAGGAGACGATGCTCGCGCGGGAAGAGCTCGCTGAAGTCGCGGCGCGCGATCCCCATCTTCGGCTACGAGTCATTCGCCATGCGCTTCGTGAAGCGGAGGCAAAGAGCGGCGCCACGCTCGGTTCAGGGCAATGCGACGTCCGCGTGAGCTCGGACCCCCTCGGCCTGCGAATCGAGATCGATGTTCAGGCACCATTGATCCGGGGACGAGGTCGCGGCAGGATGTCGTCCACGGGCGAATGAAGGAGAAAACGGGAGACGAAAAGGCCGGCGGAAAAACCGCGGGCAGCAAGACCGCCGGCGACAGAGCCGCTGGCGTGAAAGAAGCGGACGAGCTCGGCGGGAAGGTCATTCACGTCGCGTTCGGGAGCCCGCGTGGCGCGCACTTGCCCATCATCGACCCGCCCGCGGCGGCAAGCCCCTCGGAGGTGCCCGCCAAGCGCGAGCGCGACGCCGTCACGGCGCATTTCTCGCGTCGCGATGTCGCCCGCCTTCTCGGCCTTACCGAGTCGCGGCTTGCCTCGATGGACAAGAGCGGCATCGTCTCACCGAGCGCGACCGACAAGGGACGCCGCACGTACACCTTCCAAGATCTCATCGCCCTTCGCGCGACGTTGCTTCTCGCCAAAGACGTGCGCCTCGTCGAAGTGAAAAAGGCGATCGTCGCCCTCCGTGAGTCGCTCCCGAATGTCGAGCGACCCCTCCACGAGCTTCGTCTCGTGAGCGATGGAAGACGAGTGGTCGTGCGATCCGACGACGGAAGCTTCGTGCCGACGACGGGGCAGATGGTGATGGATTTCGAGATCGCGAAGCTCGAAGAAGACTGCGTTCGTATTCTGCGTTCTTCGAATCCCGAGAACCGGGCCAAGACCGCCTACGACCTCTACATGCGCGCGAGCTCCGTCGACGAAGATCCGGAGCGCCTCGAAGAAGCGGAAGCGCTCTACCAACGCGCCGTCGAGCTCGATCCTTCGCTCGCGATCGCCTTCACGAATCTCGGCAACGTTCGCTTTCGCAAAGGGCTGACCGAAGAGGCGCAAGTGCTCTACGAAAAAGCGCTCGCCCTCGACGAGCGTCAACCGGAGGCGCACTACAATCTCGGATACGTGAAGCTCGAACGCGGCGATGCGCCATCGGCCGTCGATCACTTTCAACGCGCGCTCGAGCGCGATCCGCGTTTTGCCGACGCGCACTTCAATCTCGCGATTGCGCTCGAAGAGACGGGCGATCGCCATCGCGCCAAGAATCATTGGCAAGAATATCTGACGCTCGAGCCCAAGGGCGCTTGGGCGGACATCGCGCGCAAGCGGCTCGGCATTCGGCTCTAGGGCGTCTCGCGTTCGCTAGAAACGCGCGACCACTCGAAGAGCGCTACTCACCTCGAACAGGCGGGGTGTTTTGCCGCGTACGCCTCGGTGCTCGCGACCAGCGCATGTGCGAAGCGCTCTCCCATCAAGATCGCGCTCGGCCGCACGAAGTGAATGAGGTCAGTCGACGCGAGCCCTTTCTTGCGCAACGCGAGCATCGACATCTCTCCACCCATCGCCGACCAGAAGTCCCAGTAGGCGCTGTTCGAGGATTTTGCGGCGCGCCGGAGCTGGCTGACGAGCGCGACGATGCGCTTGTCAGAATGCTTGTCGTCTCGGGCGCTGCCATCGCCGGCAACGTCTCCTTTTTTATGATCGATGTCGGACGGGCTGAGAAGAATCACGGGCACGTTCGGGACGGCGCGGCGATGTGCATCGATGACGGCTTTGGTCCATCCGCTCGTGACCGCTTCTCCCGGGCCGAAGATGTTGGCGCCGAGATGGAAGATGACGAGGTCGTATTTGCGCGCCAATAGAAGGTCGTTTCGCGTTTCGCTCTCGACCCGCGTCATCTGTTCGTAGTTGAGAGCTCCGGTTCCCAGGGAGTCGACCACAATGCCGGGAGCATTGCGTTCCAAGGCAACGCCGAAGACGCGCACCGGCTTGTCGCTCGTTGCGGTGAGCTCGAAACGATGATGTGCGTCTTTCGCGTCGTAGATCACTTCGCGCGCATGCGTCTCGGCGGCATTCGCGCTGACCTCTTCACGCTTTTCTCCGTCGAGCGTCACGTAGAAGCCGCCGCTTCGTTTTCGTTCGAGATAATAGAGGCGAAAACGGCTCGCGGTCTTTCCGATGGGCGCGTCTTCGACGGCCGTCTCGACCCACGTTTTTGCGCCTGCGTGCTTGTTCTCGAACGCCATGTTGGCGAAGCCGAGAATGTGATCGGCAGGCGGATGCGTCGACGTGGAGAAGCTCGTCCAGGCGCGCTCGTCAGGCCCGTGGCGTACGTCCATGTGCAAGTACCAAGGCCACGCGCGGCCGAGGGCAACGTAGCCGTGACCACTGTCGCCGAATTTCGTCTGCAAGACGCGGCGCGCGCCGCCCGAGATCCCATCTTGCGTCATGTTGGAATCGCCGTACATCGCGATGCGAATGGGCTCTTTGCGCTCACCGCGAATTAGTGCGAGAAGCGCGCGATGAAAAGGGGCGAGCGTCTCTTCTTCGTCTTCGATCGGTGGAAGAGGCGCGTTGAAGACTTTGCTTTCGAGCGCAGGCAGCATGAACGCGCCGGCTGCAGGAGGCGCGCACGAAGACGAAGTGGATGCGGTCGTCGAAGATCGCAAAGGGCCGTCCTGATCGCGGGGAGCCGCGACGCCTGGGGATGGCACTGGGGACGCAGCACGCGGAGTCTTCGCGACGGCGGTCGGTCCACAATGAAGCGCGGAGCAGGCAAGCAAAGGCAGAAGGCGCTTTCGCCATCTTCCTTCGCGCCTCTGCATCTTGGGAGTGCGCGCAATGGAAACTGCGGCAACGAGGGGCATTTGTCGGAGCGACTGGATTTGAACCAGCAACCTTTCGGACCCAAACCGAGCGCTCTACCAGGTTGAGCTACGCTCCGAGAGGGCGGGAGCCTACAGCGACTCCGAGGCGGTGGGAAGAGCTCCCGTCAGGGCTCGGCGAGCGCGACTTGGATTTCGGACTGCACCTCGGGATCGTCCGCGCGGGTGGTCGGGGGAAACCGCTTGCGCTCGAGCCCATGTTTTCCGACCAAAAAGAGCTGGTTGCCCGAGACGATGTCCTCGTTGACGCCGGAATTCGCCTTGAGCCAGAAGTAGACGGGGTGCGTCTTGGCGCCGTTCACGTCTACGGGCTGAAAGAGCGGGTAGGCGAGGCCGATCTGGTCTGCGCAGACTTGGGTGATCGGCTCGGCAACGCCCGCCTCGGCTCCGAATTGGCTCGATGGGAACGCGAGCACGACGAGCCCGAGGTTCGCGTACTGCGCATACAAATCTTGCAGCGCGAGGTAGTCGCCCTTGTCGCCGCAGCTGACGGGCGTGCTCGCGAAGAGAAGCACCTTGTCGCGGTAGGCGCAGAGCGGAACATTGATGGTGTTCGCGAGATTGCGCGCCGAGATGGCGTAGATTTCGCCGGCGACGCCAGCATCCGTGCACGTGTAGACGCCTGCGTCGGTCTCGGTCGCTGCGTCGACCTTCGTCGTCGCGTCGGGAGACGAAGAGATGCCACTTCCACCACCGCCTGGCCCCGTATTGGAAACGGGCGGACGCGCCGAGTCCGAGCAAGCGAGGAGCGCGAGGGAGAGCGCGATGGCAGAGACGGAAAGCGTACGAAAGAAAAGCACGCTAGAAGCTTAGCAGGCCGTCTCCGAGACGGCGTGTTTCACGAGATTGCTGCGTAGTTAGGGTGCGCCCAATGGCTGCCAAACGGCTTCGATCGCGGCGCGGCGTGGCTTGTGCGCTTTCGAGCTCGTGAAGGCGAACTTTCGAACGGGCGTGATGACGCAGAGAACGGCGTTCTTCGTCGCGTCTTCACCGGGAGAGACGCGAATGTCGACGTTGGTGAGGCCGCCGTTTTCATCCACGTTGGCTTCGACGCGCGCGGCGCCGCGTGCGAGATGGCCTTGTTCGAGGAACTCGCCGAGACAACGATCGAGATCGGACGCGACGAGATCAACGAGCGCGTGCGCTTCCGCGGGCTCCAATCCATCGCGTTCTGCAAGACCGACCGTGCCGAGCGAGCGACGCACGACGTATTCGTATCCGGGCGGGCCCGCATCACCGACCGGCTTCGGCGGGCCGTCTTTCGTCGAGCGACCGATTTCTACGGTGTCTCGAGGAGCGCCGCACGCGATTGCCAGCGCACAGAAAGCCGCGAGCGAACAAAAAGCCACGAGCGTGGACACGAAGAATTGGTTTCTCACGTGCTCACGCTCGCTTTGTATATTTCGTTGTCGAGGTCGTCGCGTTGGTGCGCAAGTAATTCAGCCGGCGATCAAGCTGCGCGCGATGACGAGACGCTGGATCTGCGCCGTGCCCTCGTAGATCTGGAGGATCTTCGCGTCGCGCATGAGCTTCTCGACGGGGTAGTCCTTCACGTAGCCGTTGCCGCCGAAGACTTGCACGGCGTCGATCGCCGTTTGCATCGCCGCATCGGCGCCGTAGGCCTTCGCGTAGCTCGAGACGATCGGGTTGCGGATGCCGTTGTCGAGATTCCAGGCGGCTTTGCGAACGAGGAGCGACGTCGCTTCGATGCGAATGGCCATCTCGGCGAGCATCTGCTGGACGAGCTGATGCTGCGCGATCGGAACGCCGAAGGACTTGCGCTCCTTCGCGTAGTTCACCGACTCGTCGAGCGCGCGGCGCATGAGGCCCGTCGCGATCGCGCCGATGTCGGGGCGCGTCTGGTTGAACGTTTCCATCGCGAGCTTGAAGCCGTGGCCCGGCGCTGCGAGCACTTGCTCCGCGGGGACCTTCACGTCTTCGAGCATGATCGCCGCCGTGTCGCTCGCGCGCTGGCCGAGCTTGTCCTCGTGACGACCGACCGTGAGGCCCGGCGTGTCGCGGTGAATGATGAACGCGCCCATTCCTTTGTGCTTGAGCGCGGGATCTTCCGTCGCAAACACGGTGTAGAAGCTCGCCATCGTGGCGTTCGTGATCCAAGCCTTTTGACCGTTGAGCACCCAGCCCGTGCCGTCTTTCTTCGCGCGCGTCTGAATGCCGGCGACATCGCTGCCTGCACCGGGTTCCGTCGTCGCGTAGCTCGCGAAGATCGGCTCGGCGCCGAGCCAGCCGAGGTACTTCTTCTTCTGCGCTTCTGATCCACCGAGCTTGATGGGCGTCATGCCGAGGATGTTGGCGGTGATGCTCGTCTGGATGCCCGAACAGCCGTACGCCATCTCTTCCGAGATCATGACGGAGTCGAGATCGCTGAGGCCAGGACCGCCGTATTCACTGGGGAGCGTCGAGTTCGCGAGACCGAGCTTCCAAGCTTCTTCGAACACGTCGCGCGGGAATTTCGATTCGCGGTCGCATTCAGCGGCGATGGGAAGGATGCGCTCCCTCGCAAAACGGCGGGCGGCGTCGATGAGAGCGGTTTGTTCGTCCGTGAGGGAAAAGTCGAGCATGGGCGCGCAGCTTCGCGCGATAGGCACTGCTTTTCAAGGATAGATCGTC
>JAHFDV010000721.1 GCA_023248815.1 Myxococcales bacterium | reverse complement strand
GACCACGCGCCGCAGCTCGCGGCGAATCACGCCGATGACGGATTCGTTGTTCAAGATGAGCGCCGCCAGCGTGTAGCGGCTCGTCGCGTCTTGCTTCTCACGGAGCTCGATCATCGCGCCTCTGCTGAAGCATTGGAGCGATAGTCGCTGCGCGCTCGTCGTTGGTCGGATAGGAATCGGGCAGATGTGCTCAACGATCCGCTCGCTCTATGTCGTGTTCACGTTCATCGTATGCGTCTTCACCGCCATCGCATGCTCCCAGGATGCAGATAGCTCGCGTGGTCTCGACGCACCGATCGCTGACGCGGATGATGTCCGAGCGAGCCCCGAGTCAGGTGCGGCAATGTTCTCCATCCGCGGCACCGTCTCGGGTCTTCGTGGGACCGGTCTCGCGCTCGAGAGGCGCCTCGCCCAGCCTCGGACTGCGCACCCTACGTCGGTGAGGAGCGTATCGTGACCACCATTCGCGCCCTGAAGCTGGGGGAGGAATCGCTCGTCGAGCACTGCCTCCTCGCAGAACCCGCGTCGACGATGATTCTCCGCTCGAACCTCGCGCGCGTCGGTCTTCACAATGAAGGACGTCCGTTCGAAGGCACGTACTTCGGTGCGTTCGAGAATGACGAGCTACGAAGTGTTGCGGCGCACTACTCGAGTGGTGCACTCATTTTCTCTCCGGGCGCCCATGCCACCGCCCTCGCGGAAGCGGCGCTCGCGCACGGCTCGCCACCTCTTCGCGCGCTTCTCGGCCCCGCGGCTGTAGTCGCTGAGCGTCGCACCGAGATCGGTCGCTCTCTTCTGAATTTGGCGCCACCTCGCCGCTTCGGGCCGAAGAACTGATGGTTGTCCTTGTCCTCGGAATCGTCGCCATTCTTTACGAGGAGCTCGCACTCTTCGTCGAAGCGGTCCGAGAGACGTTTGAGAAGGAGGATTGCAAAATGAAGTCCTTGTAGTCCGACGAGTCGATCGACCCACGCAAGATGTCGGCGAAAGACCAGAGGTAGCCTTCGAGCTTGTCTACAGTGAGGGCGCCGTTGGCGATCTGCACGGAAGCCGTGACGTTCGAGATATCGGTCGCCTTTCGCTTCTCATTTTTTGAGGAGCAGTTCGCTTCGAACAGGCTTAGACAACTTCTTCGGCATTTGTCGCAGAGTATATCGAGCTCAACAAGCCGTTCCTAGCGATGCGATCTGAGCGGAGTCGGGTGCACCATGTGGCTGTGACTCGAGTCACAATTCTCACTAGGAATGAAGTGCAGCGACCTCGCACGATCACGCGAAACGATGAATCTGCGCATCATAAATCTCTCGTACCTCGTTACTCCGGATGCGCAGATTTCATTCGCTGCGATATCTTCGATCTCGCGTCGAAGCACGTTGCTTGGACTCGGGGGAACAACAAAGGGGCCATGGCGCGTCGCGCATGTGCACGACCGGGGGATACCCATGTCATACATCGGAGAAAATTTGCTCAAGGGCGAAGTAGTCACCTATCGCGCGGGACTACACTGGCTTCGGTTCTTCAGGCCGGAGGCATTCTTCACGCTCTTCCTAGCACCGTTCATCGCGGGGAAAACGCCCCTCCTAAAGGTGACCAACCAATGTCGATGACAGCGCTCATTGCGGCGAACACCAACGCTCGGAAGAAAGCAGCGTCGAGCGGAACGAACCCTTGGCTAAGCAGCCAGTTCTATTGGCTCAAGAAGCTGGCCACGAATCCCCGTGGTGATGCCGCGCGAGAGATGAGCGAACTCATGCTGAGTTCATTCGGCTACCAGATTCGCGTTGGGCCGCTAGCTCAGTCCTTCATTGTCAATGGACATACAGTTAAGGTGAAGCTGTGTATGGCGTGGTCGGGCTCGAAGAGCCTCAAGTTTCAACAGATCGAACAAGATGCCTACACGCATTTGCTCCTGCTCGGCCTAGAGCCCAAGGACGCGTGGTTCTGGCTCTCTCCGCAGGCAGTTAGTTGGGCGAATGCTGGGGGACAGCATCGTCAGGAGAGTCGATGGATCCAATTCAGCGTCAATCGTGCGCCAAAGTGGCTTGCTCAGTACGGAGGTACCATTGCCAAGGCCCAGGCTACCTGTCTCGCTCAACTTGGCTCCCCCTAGGCTCCGCTGCGCAATGATCTGAGCAGTCGCTCGACGGGCCTAGTTGCCGTTTGTAGCTCGAGCGGACCTTGTTCCCCTTTTGGGTCCGCTCAAACTGCAAGTCGCTCACCCAGACGACCTCGCGTTGACGTGCTCCCGCTCCCGAGTGCCAGTAGTTGCCTGAAATTTGCTCTCTCCGATACGAAACGGAGAGGCGATGAAGAAGAGCAAGTTCACGGAAGAGCAGATGGTGAAAATCCTTCGCG
>JAHFDV010000299.1 GCA_023248815.1 Myxococcales bacterium | reverse complement strand
AGTGTCGCGCCCTTTTTTGAGCGGCTCTTCGCCGAGAAATACGCCGTTCTTCGAATCCTCATCGCGCACCATGACGGAGCTTCCGCGACGCACGATGCGAACGTGCGCACGCGAGGCGTCGGGATCGCTGAGCGGAAGATCGCACTCCTCTCCGCGTCCGACGACGTAGATGCGGCCCTCGTCGTCGAGCGTGAGCGTCTGCCCCGTGTCGCGACCGCTGACGACGAGCACGCGCGGATTCGGGTTCTCTCCGAGCGCGCGCAGGGCCTTCGAGATGAGGCCGAGAGCGAGATCTCTCGTCGCGATCGAAAGATCTCGGGTGGCGGGCTTCGCTTCGATCCGAATGTCGAGGTAGACGCGTCCGAGGCGTACGAGCTCGTTCGGACGGAGGAGTTGTTTCGTGCGTGGTTCGAGACGTGCGCCGCCGATGAACGTCCCGTTCATGCTGCCTTCGTCGATGAGGTAGTGCTGCCCAGCGTCGACTTGGATGCTCGCGTGACGTTGACTCACGCTCGCGTCCGGAAGCCTTACGTCGGAGCCCGAGCCCCGTCCGAGAACGATACGTGTCCCATCGAAGGTAACTTCGGGGCACTCTCCATTTTCGACTCGAACTACGACGGTGACCGACATGAATGACGGCTCGGTCGCAGCAGGAAAGCTAGCGCGTCGCCTTTGCCTTGGTTTCTACCCACGCAATGACCTCGACGGCAAGATCTCGGTTGGCGAAGCGGCTCATCTCCTGGATTCCCGTGGGGGAGGTCACGTTGACCTCGGTGAGCTTGCCGCCGATGAGATCGAGCCCCACGAAGAAGAGGCCGTCGGCCCGAAGCCGCGGCGCGATGTCTTCGATGAGCACTCTTTCTTCGGCCGTCACTTCCGTAGGCTCGACGGAGCCACCCACGTGAATGTTCGAACGGAGGTCGTCGGCGCGAGGAACGCGATTGATACCGCCGAGCACGTTGCCGTCGAGGAGAAGGACGCGCTTGTCGCCCTTGCGCACCGCGGGAAGGTACTCTTGGAGCATCGCGAGCCTGCGACCTTCGAGCGTGAGCGTCTCCACGATGGCGCGCATGTTTTGATCGCCCTCGGCGAGCATCATGACACCCGAACCGCCCGCCCCATCGAGTGGCTTGATGACGCCCTTGCCGCCGATGTCTTTGAGGAACGCGAAGAGCACGTCACTGCTCGAACTGACGAGCGTGCGCGGCGTCCACTTCGAAAAATGGAGCGCGTAGAGCTTCTCGTTGGCGTCGCGAAGTCCTCTCGGGTCATTGAAGAGCAGCGTTTTGCCGCGAACGAGCTCGAGGATGTGCGTGAGGTAGAGATACGCCGCGTCGAAGGGCGGATCTTTGCGAATGAAGATCGCGTCGAAGTCTTCGAGTGCGAGCGTCGTCGTCGTTCCTTGCGTCACGTGCGGCGCATCGTCGGAAACGCTCACGGTGCGGCATTGCGCGAACGCGCGGCCTTCACGCACGAACACTTCGTTCACGAGCGCATGGAAGGACTCGTGGTTTCGCTGCCCGGCGGCACGCTGAAACGCGAATGTCGTATCCTTGTCGGGTAGGATGCGATCCATCGGATCCATCACGAAGAGAAACCGCATGACTAAAAACCTCCGATCGATTGCCTTCCTACCACGGTTCCGGCTTGCGCCCTTCGTGATCGCGCTCGGAGCGTCTGTCGCCAACGGTGGCGCACCGTCGATTTCGATTCCCGAAGCCGGAGCGGCCGTTTTGCCCGCGCCGCGCGGCGCCCACATCGCCATCGTCACGGACCACTCCGAAGCCACGCGTGCTGCGTACGAGACGCTTCACGCAGGAGGGAACGCGGTCGACGCAGCGATTACGGCAGCGCTCACGCTCGGCGTGGTGAGCCCCGCAGCGAGCGGTATCGGTGGCGGTGGCTTTGCGATGGTCTACGACGCCAAGACGAAAGAGATCGCGGTCTACGACTTCCGCGAGACGGCGCCGATGGGCCTCACGGCCGCCATGCTCGCGAAGGGCGGGCCCGAAGGAGCCGTCATCGGCGTGCCCGGCGAGCCACTCGGTTTGGCGACCTTGCATCGCGCATACGGAAAGAGGACCCTCGCGGAAGACGTCTCACCGGCCGCGCGAATCGCACGCGAAGGGTTCGTCGTCGGCCGGTACCTTGCGGATCAGACGGCACGTTACGCGGGAGAGTTCGCGAAGAACGCGCAGCTGAGCGCGCTCTTGCTGCCCCATGGCAAACCTCGTGCAAATGGCGATCCGTTCGTGCGGTCCGACCTCGCGAAGACGATCGAACGCTTCGGAAAAGAAGGGGCTGCGCCTTTCTATCGTGGAGACATTGCGGAAAGACTCGTGAGCGCAGCTCGCAAGGCCGGGAGTCCGATCACGCTCCAAGACTTCACGGCGTATGAAGTGAAGAAGCGAAAGCCACTTCGACAGACCGTCGGCGATCTCGACGTCGCAACGATGCCTGCACCCTCGGCAGGCGGCTTGATGCTTCTCGAGGCGCTGAATGTCTTCGGAGCGGGTGACGCGTCCTCGCTCAAGAATGCAGGCTTCGAATCGAGCGACTATCTTCATCGCCTCGGGCAGTCGATGCGCTGGTCGACGAAGGATCGCGCAGCGTTCGCCTCCGATCCCGATTTCGAGAAGGGGACCGACAAAGCTTACGCGGACGCTCTCAGGCCCGAGGCGATCCAGAAGCGACGAGTCGAAATCGAAAAAGCGCCGACGCCCAAAGCAAAAACTCCGGGCGAGCAGGGGACGAGCCATCTCATCGTTGTCGACGCCGAAGGAAACATCGTCTCACTCACGACGACCATCAATGGACCCTACGGTGCGTGGGTGATCGAGCCCGAGACGGGCATTCTTCTCAACAACGAGATGCTCGACTTCACCACCGGAAAGGGCTCGGAAAAGAGCCCAAATCGTGTGCGCGGAGGCGCGCGTCCCGTATCGAGCATGACCCCGACGATCATCATTCGAAACGGGCAGCCCGTGCTCTCCGTGGGCGGCTCCGGTGGAACGCGCATCGCAACCGGCGTCACGCAAGTCGCGATGTGTCGTCTCACGTTCGGGCTCGACGCCAATCAATGCGTGAGCGCGCCCCGTATCTTCGTCACGGCGGAAGGCAACGATCTCCTCGTCGATCCCGACGTCGTCGCGGACGTACGTGCAGGCCTGAAGGCCAAGGGCAACGAAGTTCGCGAAGAGATGATGACGACCAGCGCGATGCACCTCGTCACATTCGGCGAAGGCGGAGAGCACACCGTCAGCGCCGCTGCCGATCCGCGCAAATCTGCTTTCGCGTTAGTACAATAGCCGCTGCTCAATAAGGATAGAGCGCGGGTGACACGTTCGGCTCGACGAGAGGCGGAGCGACGCCCGAGGTGGTGTTCGGACCAATCGAAGTGATCGCGTAGCAGGAGGTGCCGCCGCCCGTTCCACCTTGGCAGTAGGTCGCGCTCTGACTCGCGAAGTTCGGATCCGAGGTGAGCCCCCTCGAAAGGGCGCGCGTTGCGAGTACGCTCGCGATCGGTCCGAACTTGGCGCAACCCGTTGTCGACAGAGCCAGCATCGTCAGAACTGCGAGAAGTGGCGCGCGCATGAAGAGAGCCTAGCAATCCGTTCGAGGTCGACAACTGGACCCAATTGCGTCCAAGAGTGGTCCGATTTCGTAGTCGTTCGCGCGGGGGCGCTCGTTTGGCGCAGGATTTCGAATCGTTATGCGGGGGGAGGGGCCGGGCGAAGCGACGGCGCATTGGTCGAGATCTCGGCATCGCCGCTTTCGTCGACTCTCTGAGCGCGATCTTTCCGAGCGAGCAACGTCGCTTCTTCGGCGCCTGCGCCCGCATCCTGCTCCTCGCTCTTCGGAATCTTTTTCTCGAGCTCCATCGGCGAGGCAATGCGCCCGTCGATGACGCGACCCACACTCGTGCGGACGGCGTGATACGGCAGCTCACTCCCGAACACCATTTCCATCACTTCGCTGATCTTCGTCGAGCCGTCGTTGCGCGCGGTGACGCGAACACGGATCGGGACGAAGGAGCCACGAAGTCCCGAAATCTCGAGCAGCTCCCGCGCGCTCTCGTCGCGCGCCATCGCCTGGACGAAGCTGCGTACGTTGACCGATTTGCCGATGCGCTCGATGCGACGAACGAGACGTGCTTCGGTCTTCTCGAGAAAGACTCCAATGCGTTCGTCGAGATAGACGACGCCGCCCAGCGGCATGAGATCATTTTCGGGAACGGCGACGACGTACTCGACGGTGTCGATCATCTTTGGAATGGCGGCGTCGTTCGGACCGAGACGTACGCCCGTCGTGAAGCGAATTCCTTCGCCCGAACCCTCTGTGAGAGTGCTCAAAAATTCGAGTGGATCGATGTCCGCCGTGATCTTCACGTCGAAGAACTCTTCGAGGCTGAAGACACCGAGCGAAAGCGCCGGGCCGAATGTCATATCGGGCTTGGGATGGAAGCCTTGAGAGTAAAAGAGCGGCAGCTCGCAGCGTCGGAACGCGCGGGGAAGTGCGCGAACGAGATCGAGATGTGAAAGGAACCCTGCAGGCCCGAGCTTCGTGAAGCCGAACCGGTAGCGGCGCGGTTCGCCCTGCGCAAACGATGCGGGCGGCTTCTTCTTGTTGCGGCGCCTCGTGGCGTCATCCATCTCGACGGGAGGCGGAGCGGCGGGACGCGGGGCTTCGGCGCCGAGCTTTCGCAAGTAGACGAGACGCTCTTCGCGCATTTGTCCGAGGTCACACGCGACTCCGCAGTCGTAGCAAACGAGCTTGCGCTTGTCGGTTTCGGCTTCGGCGAGGTTCGAGTGGTGGACGAACATTCCGACCGCCTTGCCGCAAGGAGGCGAGAGGCGCGAACGGACCGCCTTTTTGTATTCCTTCGCGAGGAATCCCGCTTCGAGCCCGACGTCGATGTGGTCCCAAGGAAGCTTGCCGGTGATCGGAATCGTCCCGAGGTATTGCCCCGGATCGATTCCTTCTTGGTCGAACGCGGAGCGCCAAGCATCGAGCTTCAATTGATCGTCCCAAGAATCGAAGCGCGCACCGTTCAAGTAGGCGCGCTCGACGACGTTACCGATCCGGCGATCGCCGCGAGCGAGCACTCCTTCGAGCCACGAGCCTTCGGAGTCGTGCATGCGGAGCTCTACGCGCGCCGGACGCTGCTCTTCGCGCAGCCAGTTCTGCTTCTTGATGACCTCTTCTTGCGTGTCCATCGCACACCATTGGAAAGGCGTGTGCGGCTTCGGCACGTGCGTGGAGACGCTGACGGTGATGGTCGGCGGCTGCTCGTTCTTCTTCGCTTTGATCTTTCTTCCGACCTCACGCGCGCGAGCACCGACGCGGACGATCTCGCGGATGTCGCTCTCTTCTTCCGTCGGCAATCCGATCATGAAGTAGAGCTTCATCGACGACCAACCGCGCGTGAAAATGCGCTCGGCCGTCGTCATGAGCTGCTCTTCGGTGACGTTCTTGTTCACTACGTCGCGCATGCGCTGGCTGCCCGCTTCGGGAGCGAAAGTCACGCCGGAAGCGCGCACCTGCTGCATGTCGTCGAGCACATTCTCTTCGAGCCCGTAAGCGCGGAGGGAAGAGACGCCCAGAGAGACGCGCTCTGGAGTGAGGCGATCGACGACCTTCTTGATGAGAGGAGCGATGCACGAGTAGTCCGCGGTCGAGAGGGAGGTGAGACTCGCTTCGTCGTAGCCGCTCTTTTTGACGGCGCGCACGATGGTGTCGACGATCTGCTCGGGGTCGCGCTCACGAACGGGGCGATAGATCATGCCGGCTTGGCAGAACCGGCAGCCTTCCGTGCAACCGCGTGCGATCTCGATCGACATGCGGTCGAAGATCGCTTCGGGACCGCCTACGGGGCTGTCGTCGGGGAAGGGGAAGAGATTGAGATCGGGAACGAGCGCGCGTTTGACGGGATAGGGCGCGTTGTCGCCGCGTGCGACCACGTGAAAGCCCGTCTCGGAGTCGACCTCGGTCGTGTAGAGCGAGGGCACGTACACGCCTTCGAGCTCACTGAGTTTTTGGAGACGCTCTTTGCGGGAGAGTCCTTTTTCGCGAAGGTCGACCCAGAGGAGCGCGATCTCGGTGATTCTCTCTTCGCCGTCGCCGATGACGATCGCGTCGAAGAACGCCGCCACGGGCTCCGGATGCGTGGCCGTAGGACCGCCGGCGATTACCAGCGGATCTTTTTCTCCACGGTCCGCCCCACGGAGCGGGATGCGCCCGAGATCGAGCATCGTGAGAATGTTCGTGTACGTGAGCTCGAACTGGAGCGAGAAGCCGACGACATCGAAGTCGCAGAGCGGGCGCGACGATTCGACCGCGATGAGCGGCACATTACGTGTGCGGAGCTCTTTCTCCATGTCGACCCATGGGCAGTACGCGCGATCGGCGAGGGTGCCTGGGTTGTCGTTGAGAATGCGATAGAGAATTTTGAAGCCGAGATGGCTCATTCCAATGTCGTAGACATCCGGGAAAGCGAGGCAGACCTTGGCGCGCGTCGCGTCCCAATCGCCCATGCGTGAACCGAACTCGCCGCCGAGATAGCGCGCAGGCTTCTCGACTCGCTGGATGAACGAGGCGTACGGATGTTCAGCAAACGACTTCATGGGGGAAGGACCTTAAGCGAGATCGCCCTGCGAGGCCAGGAACGGCCTGGAAAAATGCGCGTTTCGCTGCGCGCCGTCAGCGATCGTGTACGTGCGCCGGCAGCCGCTCTCTTGGCAGCTTTCGAAAGTCGTCGTCGGTCACGGGTTTGCTCGAGAGCTCTTCCCACTCGTAGGTCGCGAACGAGACCCCGCTCGTCACGAGCAGCTCTCCCGTTTTTGGCGCGCGCACGACGACGACGAGCTCTTCGGGAGTACGCGTTCCCGCATAGGTCGTCCGGTTTCGTCCGAGATCGCGAAACGTCGGCGTGACGCGCTCGATCGTCGAGTGTGTGGCAATTTCTAGCTGAAGAAGTGCATCGGGAAGGCGCGCGAGTTCGAGTCCCAACGAGGCGGGGTACACTTCGTCCTTCGCAGTGCGCACGGTGGCTTCGAGTGCGACGCGCAGGAGATGATCGATTTCGTCGAGCATCGGATACGCCGGCGAAGTGTCGCGGAGCGCTTTCGTCCCCGAGAGGCCGCGCCGCATCTGGTCAATCAACGCGACCATTCGCGCGATCGCTTCGGGATGAGGTTCGACATAGACGGTTCGCGCCGTCGTTTTCGCGGCAAGAACGTAGGGCTCGATGGGAGGGATCCCCACCGCGGCAAAATCGTGGCGAGCCGTCGTCCACATTCCTGCGGCTTCTTCCATCTCGTGGACTTGCCACTCGGAGGTGGTTGCCGCCGCGATC
>JAHFDV010000056.1 GCA_023248815.1 Myxococcales bacterium | reverse complement strand
CGCCGACGCCACGCGCGTTCGTTCTCCCCGGTGAGAGCGGCATCGCGACGTTCCGCATGATGATCGATTCACTCGTCGCAGGCGGTCACGCGTCACCCCACGATGCACTCGTCGCGGGCAAGCTCGCAACGGTGCTCTGCGGCGGCGTCGCCGGTTCGAGCCATGCCGTCACCGAGAAAGAGATTCTCGAGCTCGAGGCCGAGGCCTTCTTGAGTCTCTGCGGCGAAGCGAAGAGCCAAGAGCGCATGCAGTACATGCTCCAGAATAACAAACCGCTTCGTAACTAACGGCGAAGCTCAGGCTGACCAAACCCCTAAAACTCGAGAGCGCGGGCTGCTCCTAGCGGCCCCTCTCATGCGTGATTAAACTCTCCAAGCCTCAAAGAAAGAAGAAGTCATGAGCAACATCGTCATCGCAGAAGCCGTTCGCTCCGCCGTTGGTCGCGCCCACAAGGGCTCGCTCGCCTACCGTCGTCCCGACGAGCTCGCGGGTGAAGTGATTCGCAAGCTGCTCGCGCGCGTTCCGCAAGTGAAGCCCGAGCTCGTCGAAGATTTGATTCTCGGCTGCGCCATGCCGGAAGGTGAGCAGGGGCTCAACATCGCGCGCGTCGCAGGTCTCCTCGGCGGTCTCGCCGAAGAGTCGTCAGCAATGACCATCAACCGTTTCTGTTCGAGCGGTCTCCAAGCGTTGGCGCTCGGCGCAGGTTCGATCTTGATGGGCTCGAACGACATCGTCGTCGCGGGCGGCGTCGAGTCGATGACGATGGTGCCGATGACTGGCAACAAACTCAGCGCTTCGCCCGAAGCGATGGAGCGCGTTCCCACGGCCTATACGCCGATGGGAATCACCGCCGAGAACGTCGCCAAGAAGTTCGGCATCACGCGTGAAGAGCAAGACAAGTTCGCGCTCTGGTCGCAGCAGAAAGCCTCGGCGGCGCGCGAAGCGAAGAAGTTCAACGACGAGATCGTCCCTGTCACCGCGATTCGCTACACGGCGGATGGCAAAAAAGAGACGTTCGAATACAAAGACGACGAGCTCATCCGTCCCGACACGACGCTCGAAGGCCTCGCAGCCTTGAAGCCTTCGTTCGCAGCGCAAGGCGGCACCGTCACCGCGGGCAACGCTTCGCCGCTTTCGGACGGCGCAGCCGCATCGCTTCTCATGAGCGAAGAGACGGCGAAGAAGCTCGGCGTGAAGCCACTCGGCTACTTCCGACACTTCGCGACGGCCGGTGTCGATCCCGCGATCATGGGCATCGGCCCCATCCCCGCCGTGAAGAAGCTTCTCGAAAAGACGAAGCTCACCGTGAAAGACATCGATCTCTTCGAGATCAACGAAGCCTTCGCCAGCCAGGCTGTGTACGTGCAAAAGACGCTCGATTTGCCGAATGAAAAGCTCAACGTGAACGGCGGCGCGATCGCCTTGGGCCATCCGCTCGGCTGCACGGGAGCGAAGCTCGTCGCGACGGCGCTCTATGAGCTCAAGCGCCGCAATGGGAAATACGCCATCGTCTCGATGTGCATCGGTGGCGGCATGGGTGCGGCAGGTCTGATCGAACTCGCCAAGTAAACGCTGCCAGCAAATTCCTCAGCCTCTGCAGGTGTGAGGGGCTGAGAGAATTCGCCGTCAGCTCGCATTGACCTCTGCTCTTCGATCACCTCATTTGCTTTGTGCCGGGTCCTTGCCCGGCACGGGGTCAGACGGACTAGGCGGCTTGTGCGCGAGGAGAAGATCGACCCTGCAGGTGTGAGGGGCCTTCCGATTTCGCGGCTCACTCGCCGCTCGTCGTCTGATTGACCAGCCGAGTTGTTTGCTTTGTGCCGGGTCCGTGCCCGGCACGGGGTCAGAGGGGCTAGGCGGCTTGCGCGCGAGGAGACTGCGCGCGATGCGATGCTGGGACGGCTAAGGCGGTCCGCCGTGCGTGCCGTTGTGCCGTCGTGTGCCGGCCGAGATCGCGCGATCACCAGTAGATGCGCGCTGCCGTTAGAATGCTCGGTGGTTTCACATTGAAACGTGGTGAGCACGGGATGTGCTTGAGCGGCCTTCATGCGAACAGCTTTCTTCTACAAGTTGGGCTCTCTGGTCGTCGTTGTTTGTGCGGCTTGCGGATCTTCGTCGGAAGAAGGGCCTCATGCGATCGACGAGAGCATCGTTCGCGTGACCTTTGTGAACCGGCAGCTTGGTCGACAATCCAAGCCGTCCGACGTCTGCATCAATCAGGACATCATGGTCGATCGAACGAGTGGCCAGGTGTCTTGGGATTGCGGAGCGGTTGAGCGCTCTCTTGAATCGGCCGAACGCGCAGAGCTCGAGAAGCTTTTCGCGGACATGACCTACGACGAGCCGAAAAATTGTTCGGAGGACGGGCAGGACGGCACGATCGTCGTCATGACGACCGAGAATGCTGGTGGTGACTACGAGACCTATGCGGGAGCGGCGATCTCGTGTGCGGCGCAGCGTCGTGCGGATCACGTGGACGAGGCTTTCGCGAAGCTCGTTTCGTTCAAGCGATAACTTTGCACGCGCAATTGCGTCGCGGATAGGTTCGTGCGGTGTCGACTCCAGGGACGACCTTTCGCTCCCTCTCATTTGGGAGGTAACGGCGGCTTCCCCATCGTCGCCTCTTGCGGGCGCATGACGCCCATCAATGCGTGCACCGTCCCTTGCGGAGCCACTTGTGAGGGTTCGACGGGCGGCTGCGGGATCGGCGGTGCAACGCTTCCGAGCATCGCCGGCGTCTCTTGCGCTTGGAGGGGAGCGCCCATCAACGCGTGCTCCCCGACCCCCATTGCTCGCGTCATTCCGAACGCCAGCGCGCTCGCGCCGATCGCGCTGACTACCGCGAGCCGCACGCGCTTTTTCCGCACGCCCACGGGGCAATCTTGCGTGAGCATCGTTCCGTCTTCGCGCACGAAGAAGCGCGTGCAGAGCTTTCCCTCTTTTTCGCGCACGAGCTCTTCGGCTTCGTCGCGCGTCATCGCCGAGAGATTGTAGACGTTCTTTTCACACGAGCCGCAGAAGCGCACGCGCTCGTTGCCGCTCATCGCGTTCCAATCCGCGTTGCATGGCGTCGCGATCTTGATCGAATCGAGATCGATTCGTTCTCGGCGCTCTTCTTTGCGGAGCTTCTCTTCGAGAGCGCGAAGCTCTTCGACGGCGCTCGCTTCGCGCTCGACGACGCCGGACAGCTCGGCGGCACGTTTTCGCAAGCGCTCGACCTCGTCGCGCAATTCACTGACGCGGCGCTGTGCTTCGTTGCCCGTCTCGCGATAAGTAGCGCGGCTTTTCATCGTCGTGGTTCGACGCGTGAGCCAGCGCCAAGTTTTGCCGGCGCTTCGCGATTTGTGCGATGCGCTCGCACACGGTAAAAGCCGAACGATTGTCGACTTCTACGCGAAAGGCACGTTCAGCGCGGCTCGGCTTCGGTTTCGCTCAGCACATCGCTCATGAACTCGACGAGCTTCCAGCGCTCTCCGTAGGTCGAAGTCTTCTCGAGCTCGACGTGCTCGACGGCGCCCGTGACGAGAAATTCGCGGAGGTGAGCGCCGCTGTCTTGCGCGAGCCAGAGCGTCTCCGTCGCTGGGATCACCGCGTCGTGTTCGCCATGAAGAAGAAAAACGGGCACGTGAAGATCGGCGAGGTGCCCGCGCGGGGAGACCTCACGAATGAGCTCTCGATGATCGGCGATCGCTTTGCGGATCTCGGGTGCGAGGACTCCCGTGTGCTCCGAGAAGAGAACGGCGAGGCGCTCTTGACCCGCGGGGCTTGCGTGCGTTGCGTACTCACGCGCTTGGTCGCGCTTCTCGTAGAGCCACGCCCGGATCGCGTGCTCGGCAACGGAGATGTCGTCCGGTGCGAAGAAGAGATCGAGGTGCCCGTAGACGAGGACGATGGGCCCGTACGGGTGTGCCGAGAGCATCACCTCTTCTCCCGTCGGCTTCGCGATCTTGTTCTCGACGAAGAAAGTGAGTACGCGTTCGAGATCGTCATAGCCGCCGATCGAAACGACGAAGGCGATCGCGCGATTGGTCGCAGCATCCCCTGCCGCCAGCATCGCGAGACCACCGGCGAAGCTGAAGCCCATGACGCCGACCTGTTTTCGCTGCACTCGTTGCGCGAGGACTTCGGCGGAGCGAACGATCGTCGCGACCGATGCGCGTTCGATGCGGTAGTCCGCGAGCTCGGCGATTTCTGGAGTGAGCACGGCAATGCCCGCACTCGAGATCGCTCGTGCGAATCTTCGGAGCCTTGGCTCTTCGATGCCGAGGTGATGAACTCCGTGCGCGAGCACCACACCGCCGATCTCAGATAGCGCGCGGCCTTGCGGGGTGTAGAGGCGCGCGCGAATCGGCTTCCCCGCCGTCGGAATGAGGAGCTCTTCCTCGATGACCTCGCTCTCGCGAAGATGGGCGAGCGCACCTTCGCCGCCGCCGAAGCGGAGCAAGAGCGAAATCGAGCGCGCCTCTTGAGTACGCGTGAGAATGAATGCGACGAGAAGGAGGACGACGACGACGAGACCGATGATCCGCGTCCGCGTCGCGACGAGAAACTTCAACGATCGAGCTCGACCGCGATGGACCGCGCCAAGGTTCGCGCGCGTTCGACCTCGTTTGCACGAAGACTGATCGCACCGACGACAGGGTGACCGCCGCCGCCCGAACGCTCGCAGATGGCGGCGATGTTGTGCTTGCGCGGGGTCTTCGACCACGGGTTGTAGCCCACGGAGATCTTGCACTTCTGCGGCGTGGCCGTGAGCACGACGGAATACGCGCTCTCGGGATATAGCGCATACGTGACGAACTTCGGCGCGACGTCGAGCGACTCCGCCGACATGTCTACGTAGACACAGTTGCCGATTTTCTCGGCCTTCTGTTTCACGAGATCCACGAACGTCTGGTGCGCTGCGTGAATGGGCAAGAACTTCTCTGCGACTTCTTTCGATGTCGCCACTTCGATGAGCGGTCTTTCGGAGAGCAGCGGCACCATGTCTTTCAAGAACGCGGTGTTCCCGAATTGCTCGACGACGGTCATCAGTTGAAGCACCGGCTCGCGGCGTTCGACGGCCATTTCGGCGGTCGGAAACGCGGCGGAGTCGATCATGTCTGCCCAGTGAACGAGCTCACCCATCGGTGCAACCTCGAGACCGAACTCGTCCTTGCCGATATCGGCGATGAGCTTCGTGCACGACGTGTACGCGCCGTCGTGGAACATCTGGCGACGCTCGTGGCTCCCGAGTCCCATGAACGGCTCGATCTGCTCGCGGTAGTAGAGGCGGTCGTCGTCCGTCGCGAAACCGCTGACGTGATGATCGAAGTACCAGGAGAGCTTCGAGGTCGCCGTGAAGCGGTAGTCGAGGATGGCGGTGATATCGCCTTCGATCTTCTCCGCCGGGACCCCGTTCTCGTTAGGGCCGTAACCCGCCGCGCTGTATTGGAACGTCAGCTCGTCACCCGTCGACAGGTGTTTGACGAGACGCGTGAACATCACCGCCGACGCGAGACCGTCGAAGCAATGACCATGAGTGAAAACACGAACGAGCTTCTTTGCCACGGCTAGACGTTACACCGAAAGCATCGACGCACGAAGTGCCGCCAGCAACACTCAGCCAGTCTTTCGTTTGGACTTCTTCGCAGCTACTGGGGTCTCGTTGTCGTTCGTCTTCTTGACGCCCGGTTTGCGAATGCCCTTGAGTGAATTGGCAAGGAGATCGGCAAGATCGATGACTTTGCCCCCCTCCCCTTCGTCTCCCTTGGTCTCTTCCGAAACGCGGAGCTCTTTCGCGTCGACCTTCTCTTGTACGGCGGCTTCGATCGCCGCGCGATATTCGTCGGGCAAAACACTCGGATCGAACGGCGCCGTCAATCGATCGATCATCTCGACGGCGAGATTGAGCTCCTTGTCGGTCGCTCCTTTCGATTCCGGCAAATCGATGCTCTCGCTCGACACGAGCTCGTCGGCGTAGCGCATCGTATCGAGAGCGAAGAGCTTGTCTTTGGGTCGAAGGAGAGCGAGCTGCGTCTTCGAGCGGAGGCGGACCTTCGCGAGCGCGACCTTCTTCGTGTCGACGAGGGCGTGATGAAGGAGAGCAAATCCGCGCGTGCTCTTGCCGCCGGGGCCGACCCAATAGCTCTTGCCGATGTACGTGAGGTCGACCTCTTTGGCGTCGATGAAAGAGACGATCTCGATGCCGCCCTCGCCGTCGCCTTCGAGCTCCTTCAGTTCTTCTTTGGTGAAGAGTGCGTACTCGCCCTTGCTGACCTCGTAGCCTTTGCCGACCTCGGACCACTCGACGTCGCGCGCACACTTCGGGCAGCGACGCGCCATGTTGATGCGCGACCCGCACTCGACGTGGAGTTGATTGAAGTGAGGAGTCAGATCCTTCGTTGCGGAATAGAGCTTCGTCGGGATGTTGACGAGGCCGAAGGAGATTTCACCGGTCCAGATCGCACGCATGGGAAGGATCGTCCCATGCCGTAGATTCGGAGGCCCACTTTTTTTCGGATACCATCGACGGAATTCGAATGGCCATCCCGGCGAAGCCGAAAAAGAGCACTGCAAAGGCGAGCAAGAAGGCGAGCAACAAGCCGAGGCGGGCAGACGAGGCACCCGAGAAGAATTCGAACGAGCTCGCGGGCGACGCGCTTGCGACGTATGCAAAAAAGCGCGACTTTTCGCGCACTCCCGAACCTTCGGGCCTGCCCGATGCGCTGAAGTCGGAGCCCGAGATCGAAGCGGCGCCGCTCCGTTTCGTCGTGCAGCGTCACGACGCGACGAACCTCCACTTCGACTTGCGTCTCGAGATCGATGGCTCGCTCTTGAGCTTTGCAGTGCCCAAAGGTTTTCCCGAGACTGCCGATGAAAAGCGTCTCGCGGTCGAGACCGAGAATCATCCACTTCGATATGTGGAGTTCGAGGGAACGATCCCCACGGGGAACTATGGCGCGGGGGACATGTCGATTTGGGACGTCGGAAGCTACGACTCGATCGATCGCACTCCGCAGGTCGCCCTCGACAAGGGGCACTTTCACATTCGCTTTCACGGCAGCAAGCTCGACACGGAATATCACCTCGTTCGCACGAAGCGAACGAAGCAGTGGTTGCTCTTTCTCGCCGATCCCAAAGGCGCACTGAAGAAACGAACGGCGGCGCTCGCACTCGCGAAAGCTCGCGGCGCGATCGCGCGCGCCACCGTGGCGCAGCTCGGGCCCGAGAGCGGTTATCTCTTCGAGATCAAATACGATGGGTACAGGCTCATCGCTGCAAAGGCCGAAGGCGAGGTCGCGCTCATCACGCGCAACGGTCACGACTGGACGGATCGTTTCAAAGCGATCGCCAAAGCTCTGCGAGCCCTTCCGCAAGAGACGTTCGTCATCGACGGTGAAGCGTGCGTCGTCGACGACCGCGGCATTCCGCGCTTCGAACATTTGCAAAGGTGGCTCGCGGGAGAGCGTACGCACGGCAAGATCGCCTTCGTCGCGTTCGACGTGCTCGATCACGAAGGAACGGACGTTCGCAAAAAGTCGCTCGAGGCGAGACGTTCGCTCTTGGAGATCATCTTTCGCGGCGCCGACGCTCCGCTCTCGGTCGCCTCGCTCGTTCCCCCTCCGATCGCCGCGGCCATGGCTGCGGCAGAGGCTGCAGGGCTCGAAGGGCTCATCGCAAAGAAGAAAGGGAGCGCTTACGTCCCAGGAATTTCTGGCAATTGGATCAAGATCAAATTCTCGCGACGCCAGGAGTTCGTCGTCGTCGGGTTCACCCCGCTCGAACGCACGACCGAGATTGGCGCGTTGCTCTTGGCGGTCTACGAAGGTGGTCGTTTCGTCTACGCGGGCAAAGTCGGCACCGGCTTCGACGACGACGAACGCAAGAAACTCAAACGCATCCTTCTCGGATTGAAGACGACACGGCCCTTCGCCGAGGGAATGCCGAAAATGACGGAGGCGACCTTTACCGCCCCGAGCCTCGTCGTCGAAGTTCGCTACGCGGAATGGATGACGTCGGGAGTCATCCGGCATGCTTCGTATCTGGGTCTCCGCGAAGATCGACGCGCAGAAGATTGCGTGCGCGAGCGTGGTCTCGAAAAAGAAGAGACGAAGAATCCTTCGAAGCGCGCCTCCGTGAACGATGAAACGAACGACGATGTCGACGAGGAGACTTCGACGGAAGAGAGCGTCGAGCCCGTGCAGGAAGAGGAGAAGGTCGTCGAAAAGGTCCGACCCGGCACCGATCCGTTCACGCGTCCAAGCGGTGATGTTCCGCTGCGTTTCTCCAACCTCGACAAGCTCCTCTATCCCAAAGACGGCTTCAAGAAGCGGGACGTCATCACCTACTACGCGCTCGTCGCTCCAGCGATGCTTCCGCATCTAGCGCGGAGGCCCGTACATTTGCAGCGTTGGCCCGACGGCATCCACGACAAGGAGTGGTACCAACATCGCGTTCCGCCAAACCCGCCGACGTTCGTACGAAGGCTCCCCTTTCAAGACGGCGAGCGGGTCATCGTCGAGAACGAGGAGACGCTCCTCTGGCTCGCGAATCTCGCGGCGCTCTCGCTCCACACGTGGTCGAGCCGTGTGCCTGCGCGCGTGCGAAACGAGGTCGAGCTCGACGAGTCTTTGGGGACCCCCGACTACGCCGTCATCGATTTGGATCCGCAGGGCGACGCGCTCTCCGATTGGGAGAACATGATCTCGGTGGCGAATGCGATTCGCGCGCTCCTCGAGACGCTCGAGATGGTGAGTGTCGTGAAGACGACGGGCAAGCGCGGGCTTCACATCGTGATCCCTCTCGCGCCTCCCGTCACGCACGCGGAATCGGTCGCGTTTGCGCGCGAGATCGCCCGCGCGATCTCCAAGGTGCTGCCCGACATCGCCACCAACGAGCTCGCCAAGATCAAGCGAAAGGGTCGCGTCCTCGTCGACTTGGCGCCCAACGGTCGGGGAAAAACGATGATTGCACCCTACAGCCTTCGCGCGGTCGACGGGGGGCGCGCCTCGTGTCCGCTTTTGTGGAGCGAGGTAACGAACGAGCTCGATCACAGGGCGTTCAACTTGTTGACCATGCGTGATCGCATCGAAAGAATGGGCGATCTTTATGCGCCGGCGTTGGGACCGGGGGGGCGTGTACCGAAAAGGGGGTGAGCTCCGCTTACTCACGGCGTAAGCGAAGGGTGCTTTTCGCCCCTCGCGTCGGAGATGCGGCACGATTCTTTTTTCCTCGAAGAACGGCAACGCGGCGTTGGACGAAGAAAGCCATCCCGTATACTGAAGCTTCCCCCCGGAGGTT
Organism: Myxococcales bacterium; assembly: GCA_023248815.1. GTDB lineage: Bacteria > Myxococcota_A > Polyangia > Polyangiales > Polyangiaceae > JAHFDV01. The sequence goes on along the minus strand of JAHFDV010000056.1, from coordinate 9,933 downwards.
CTTATATGCGTCGTCTTGCTTGCATCACTGCCGTCTCTCTCGCTGGCCTGCTCGTCCTCAACTGCGATACGAGCACGCCGCTTCCGGCGTTCAATCTCGATGCCGCATTGCCCGACACCTTCATCCCGCCGAGTGAGGGCGGTCAACAAGTGTCCGATGCGGGTCCCGATGGCTCTCCCGTCGTCTTCGGATGTCAGACGGTGACCGACTGTTCCGTGCTCACGACGACTCCCGAGAACTGCGTGACGGCCCTCGACTGTATCGCCGGACAATGCGTGTATGTTGCAAAGGACAGCGACGGCGACGGACACAAGATCGCAGGCTGCAAAGACACCGTCAGCGGCGCGATGTTCGATGGCGACGATTGCGACGACGTGGATCCGCTCGTCTTCCCAGGCGCTGCGTGCACCAAAGACGCGACAGGAAAAGCGATCTCGTTTCCCGGAGGCACGCCGCAAGGCACGTGCAAGGCAGGAGCGATCACGTGCGCTTCGGGAACGCCTGCATGCGCCGGCGCCGTTGCGCCCGCAGCCAAAGACGACTGCTCGACGACGACCGACGAGAACTGCGATGGCGTCGCGAACGATGGTTGTGCGTGCAATCCGACGGTCGACCTCCCACGCGACTGCGGCATCGCCGTCGGCAATTGCAAGACGGGCAAGCAAACGTGCGTCGCCGGAGCGTGGGGCGCGTGCATCGGTTCGACGGCTCCCGCAGCTCGCAACTGCGGCGCGGCAAAGGGAGAAGACTTCGACTGCAACGGGCAAGCGGACAGCGCGGAAGCCGCGTGCCTCTGCGGAGGCAAGGTGGCCGTCGGCGCGAAAGCGAAGTGCGACACCGGTGATCTCGGAATCTGCGCCGCCGGCACGCAAACCTGCGCCGTCGATTCCAAGGACTCGTCGTTTGCCTCGTTCGGCGCGTGCGTGCCGAGCACCAAAGCACAGGCCGTGAACTGCACATCGAAGCTCGACAACAATTGCGATGGCGTCTCGGACGAGCTCGAGGTGGGCTGCGGAAGCCCATGCCTCAAGAACGTGGGCAAGGCGGTCGTCGCGACGCCGGCGCGTCAGAAGTTCGCCGACAACATCTATGGTTGCGGAGGCGCGGTGGCGTGGGCGAGCCGCAATTCGCTGTGCGACGGCAGCAAGAAGTTCGCGGCGATCTCTCCCGGACTCTGGGTCGAGTACGTGAACAATGTCGGCCTAGCCGCGAGCACGCCGACGGCGCACTACTGGACGTCGCAAGACATTGGCTGGAGTGGGGTCGGTTCTGCGAACTGCAGTGCGACGACTCCGGGCACCGGAAGCTCGTGCGGAACCGAGCAGCCCATGCGTGTGTGTGTCGATAGCACCTCCGGCGGCGTGACGGACGCTTACGGCAACGTCTGCAACTGGACGAACTGCGGCTACAACACGACCACGAATCAGCACTTCGGCGGTTGCGCGGGAAACCTCACGGCCGGCACGATCTGCAGGCAGTGAGCCCCTCCGACCAACGCGGCGATGGTCCGGCGTAGGTCGAGGTAGGCGACAGAAAAGCCTGTAGACTCCACGCAAGCGTCCCGAACCGACGGGGAATCTCACTGAGCTTTCCCCAACGCTCGATCAGTTTTCGCGGAGATGCGGCGGTTAGGGTTGCCCGTTGGGGTCGTCCCGTATAATGCCTCTTGTCCCGGGAGGTCTTAATGCGTCGTATTTTCTGTGTGGCTGCTGTCGCTCTGGCTGGTTTCGTCGTCCTCAACTGTGACACGAGTACGCCCGCCCCTGTCTTCAACCTCGATGCGGCTCTGCCCGACACCTTCGTCCCTGTCGACGACGGTGGTCAGCAGGTCTCGCAGGACGCCGGCGATGGCGGCACCAAGACGACGTTCGGCTGTGCGACCGTCACGGACTGCGAAACACTCATCACGACTCCCGAAAATTGCGTCACCGCGACGGACTGCGTCGGCGGACAATGCGTGTATGTTGCAAAAGATAGCGACGGCGACGGTCACAAAATCGCGGGCTGTAAAGACACGGTGAGCGGCACGGCATTCGACGGCGATGACTGCGACGACGTCGACCCGCTCGTCTTCCCAGGAGCCGCCTGTTCGAAAGACGCAACCGGAAAGCCGATTGTCTTCCCGACGGGCTCCCCACAAGGCACGTGCAAGGCCGGAACGGTCTCGTGCGCAAGCGGTCAACCGGTGTGTGCGGGATACGTGCTTCCCATCGCAAAGGACGACTGCGCGACTCCTGCCGACGAAAACTGCGACGGCGTCGTGAACGACGCATGCCCTTGCTCCATCCAAGGCGCCACACGCCCCTGCGGCATCGACACGGGGGAATGCGTAGCCGGCGTCGAGACGTGCGACACGACGAAAGGCTGGGGCGGTTGTACGGCCGTCGGTCCAAAACCGCGCAACTGCGGCGCCGCGAAGGGACAAGACTTCGACTGCAACGGCCAAGCCGACACCGCGGAGTCTTCGTGTCTCTGCGGCGGCAAGGTGGTGGTCGGCGGGACTGCCAAGTGCGATAGCGGCCAACTGGGTATCTGCGCGGCGGGAACACAGACGTGTACCGTGAACAGCGCCGACACCTCGACGGCCGTCTTCGGAGCTTGCAACGCCAACAACGTCGCAGGCGCAGCCGACTGCAACTCGGCTCTCGACAACAACTGCGACGGCGTCTCTGACGAGCTCGGCGCAACTTGCCCCGGAAACCCGTGCGGCGGCCCCAAGGTCAACATCAAGACGGGACAGATCGTGCAGCGACAGGCCGTCGCCGCAAAGCAGAAGTTCGCGAACGGCATGTGGGGCTGCGGCGGATCGAACACGTACGACAACCGCACGCTCGCGTGCCGCGGCAACGATTCGCAGTTCGTCTCGTGCGGCGCCCTGCAATGGACCAAAGACAACCTCGGCAAGTCGCCGACCTACAATTACTGGGTAACCGACCAACTGAAGTACGCGGCGTCGACCGTCGGCACGGACTTCCGCTGCTCGGTCAGCAGCAACACCGGCGTCGACTGCGGTGCTTCGACGCCCATGCGCGTTTGCGTCGACACGCCGGATGCTTCGTGCACGCTGCCCGGCTGCAACGGCCCCACCTCGACCGATCCACTCGGCAACAGCTGCAACTGGTCGGGTTGCGGCCTCGACAGCGCCAACGTGAACAATCACTTTGGCGGCTGCGGCGGGAACACGACGGCAGCCACGCTTTGTTGTCCCTACATCATCTTCTGATGATGTGAATGGGTTGCCCCTACGTCATCTTCTGATGATGTGAACGGGTTGCTTCTACAAAAAGGAGTCCTCGCGCTACGAAGCGCGGGGACTTCGCGTTTAGGCAGACGCCAAGGGTGTCGCTGTGGGGCTGGGGTCGGAGATGCGCGTCGTGGAAGACCATCGCGAAACACTGCGACGCCCACGCGGCGGGGCGGCGGAGCCGGCGGCCCTGCGGCGCGCAGCGGGGTCGACCGTGCGGGCCCGCACGGCGCCATCCTTGCTTGGACGTTGGCTTGCGCGCCTCGGTTGCGTCCACCGCCCCTTGCATGAGCGCCGCAGTGCTTCGCTCATTACTTGAAGGGCGTCCTCGTGCAAGACGTCTAGCAGACGAGATAGATCCTTGAAGTATACGCTCCACACGACTGCAATATACACGCTTTATCTCGAATGAACTGCCCACCACGCTCTAAGCGGACCCGCAGCGGCGCTCATGCAAGGCCCCGTGGACGCAACCGAGGCGCGCAAAATAAGGCAAAAGCAAGGATGGCGTGCGGGCCCGCGTCCGTTCCCAGTTAGCTAGGCGTCGCGCTACTTCGCGCTGCGCTCGTACGTCGCGAATGTCACGCCTTCCGTCTCGCCCGCTCTCCGCGCCACTTCGACATAGCCAAGATGTTCGAACGGCGGAAACGATGTGTCGCCTTCGACGTCGCGATCGATCTCGGTGAGATACAAGCGATCGGCTACGGGAAGTGCGAGACGATAGAGCTCGGCGCCGCCGATCACGAATGGCTCGTCATCGTCCTCTGGCACTTTCAAGAGCGCTTCTTCGAGCGAAGAGACGACGATGCAGCCCGGTGCTTCGTAGCCTGGATTGCGCGTGACGACGATGTTCGTGCGCTTCGGCAACGGGCGCCGCACCTCTTCGTACGTCTTTCGGCCCATGATGACGGCATGACCGATCGTCGTTCTTTTGAAGAATGCGAGATCCTCAGGGACGTTCCACGGCAAGCCGCCTTTCAAGCCGATGAAGCCGTTGCGGCTGCGTGCGGCAATCAGCGAAAGCTTGCGGGCATCACTCATGCGCGCGCGTTTTCAAACGGAGACTTCTGCCTTGATGTGCGGATGCGGATCGTAGCCTTCGAGACGAAAGTCTTCGTAGGTGAGCGCGAAGAGATCGCGCTTTTCGGGATTGATCCACATTTTCGGCAAGGGCCTCGGCGCACGTGTGAGCTGTTCTTTGGCCTGCTCGAGATGATTCAAATAGAGATGCGCGTCGCCGAGAGTGTGAATGAACTCGCCGGGCTTCAAATTGCTCGCGTGCGCCATCATCTGCGTGAGCAGCGCGTAGCTCGCGATGTTGAAGGGAACGCCGAGGAACGCGTCGCCGCTGCGTTGATAAAGCTGACAGCTCAACGTGCCTTCTTGCACGTAAAACTGAAAGAGCGTGTGACATGGCGGAAGCGCGACCTCTTCGGCTTCGTTCGGATTCCAACCGGAGACGATGATGCGCCGGCTATTCGGATTCTCTCGCAGGAGGCGCAATGCTTCGGCGATCTGGTCGACGCCGTCGCGCTCGTAAGAGCCATCTGCGCGTTTCGTAGCGCCGTAGTTGCGCCATTGATGCCCGTATACGGGGCCAAGGTCGCCTTCACTTCGCCCGAAGCGTGCGGTCTGCTCTTTCGTCGCCCAGTCGTTCCAGATGCGGACGCCCTGCTCTTGCAAGGAAGCCACGTGCGTGTCGCCGCGCAAGAACCACAAGAGCTCGACGATGATCGATTTGAGGTGGAGCTTCTTCGTAGTCAGGAGGGGAAACCCTTCTGCGAGATCGAAGCGCATCTGATGACCGAAGATGCTCTTGGTTCCCGTGCCCGTGCGATCCCCGCGGACTTTACCGTCTTCGAGAATGCGCGAGAGAAGATCGAGATATGCCTTCACGCAGCCCTCATGTCGCAGCGGGGGCTGGCGTCGGCGTTCCGAGCGGCGACTCGCCACGGCCCCATTCGCAAACGTCGTAAAGCAGCTGTGCGATGTTTCCTGGACCGGTGTTGAAGCCCATCTTGCTCACGCACCGGTCGAGCTCGCGCGCGAGATCCGAGGCCGTCGCATAACGTTTCTTCGGCTCCCGCTCGAGCGCGCGAAGAATTACCTTCGTGACGTCGGTGGGCAGATAAGGCGCAAACTCGCGTGGGTCCGGAATCACGCAAGCGTGAATGGCGCGCACCGTGTCGACGTCGTTTTCCTGGCGGAAAAGACGGCGATCCGTCGCAACTTCCCAAAGCGAAGTGCCGAGCGCGAAAATGTCGGCGCGGCGATCCGGCGATTGTCCGTCGATCTGCTCGGGCGAAAGATAAGCGAGCTTGCCCTTCACGACGCCGTGCGCCGTCTGCGTGATGCGGTCTTCCGCCTTTGCGAATCCGAAGTCGATCACCTTCACGCGGCCGTCGAACGTGAGAAAAATATTGCTCGGGTTGACGTCGCGGTGGACGAGCTTGCGCGGCCGGCCGTTGTCGTCGAGGAGCTCGTGCGCGTGATGGAGACCGTCGCAAACACGCGCGCCGATGTACGCGAGAATGTCCGGCTGCATGCGCGCCCCGTGGCGCTGACAGTCTTCCCAAACGTCGAGCAGCGATCCGCCGCAGAGAAGCTCCATGGCGATGTAGTAGAAGCCGCGGTCTTCACCGGTCTCGAAGAGATGCACCGTGTTCGGATGTAGGAGACGCCGATGGAGATCGGCCTCGTCGAGGAACATGTTGATGTACTGCGTGTCGACCATGAGCTCGGGCCGCAGCACTTTGAGCGCGAAAAATAGGCTTCCCGTGCTCTTTTGATTCATCGAAAGGCGCGCGAGAAACACTTCGGCCATTCCGCCGTCGGCGATCTTGGCGCCGAGCTCGAAACGACCGAGCGCGGACGGATACCTGCGCTGCGCTTTGACTGCGTTGGGTGAGCTCGACTTGCGCTTCATCTGGCAGCTGCTTTGCTCCCACCTTCGATCGCGGCGGAAGGCGTGCTCTCCGCGAGCGCCTTTTCGGCGAGCTTGCTCTCTGCAAGGGATCCGCCCGCACATGCCGGAGAGGCGGGCACGGCGTTCGAGCGCTCCCATTCTGCAGGCGTCTTGGCGACGATCGCGAGGGCATGAAGGCCGCTCTTCAATTCACGGTCGACGGCGGCATAAACGAGCTGATGGCGCGCCACCATGTTCTTTCCTTCGAACAGGGGCGACACGACCACCACTTTGAAATGCGTCTCGCTGCCTTTCGGCACGCTGTGGTTGCCGCTTTCGTTCTCGATCTGCAAATGGGAAGGCTCGAGGGCCTCCTCGAGAAGCGTCGTCAAAACGGCCGCGCGCGACATTGCCGGCCATCATAGCCGAGTTTTCCCCGCACCTAGAATAACGTGGTGGTGGGGCACCGGCTGACCATCTGAGCCCCTATTCTTGGGCTTGAACGGGCCCGTGGTTTCGGCGACCAATAGCGCGCGACAGCTCGAACGCGAGAAGCGCCGTGGCGAGACCGATGGCGACCATCACGAGCCAAAAGGCCCAGGTGGGCTCTCGGCCATCGGGGCGGCCTTGTTCGACGATGGGAATGCGCCGCCTCTCCTCGTCGGGGAGCGCTCGGGCGGATAGAACGCGCGCGGGAGAGGGCGTCTTCTTTTCGGGGACGGCGGGGGTTTCGCCCGTCGTCGGGATGAAGTGCTGGAGGGCGCTGGCGACGACGTTCATGTCGAGGTTGCGGTCGCCGGGCATCTTCGCGAGGCCCTTCATGATGACGCTGGCAATCGCGTCGGGCAGCTCCGGCGCGAGCTCTTTCAGTGGCTTCGGGCGCTCCTGCAGCACCGCGAATTCGAACGGCAGCTTTTTCGGGTTGTTCGTATGGACAGGATGGGTCCCATTGGAAAGAAGCTCGTACGCCATGGTCGACCACGAGAATTGGTCCGAGCGGGCATCGGCGGGATCGCCAATCGACTGCTCGGGCGCCATGTACATCGGCGTTCCAACGACCGTCCCAATCTTGGTGACGACGGATCCACCGCCGCGGTCTTCGTCGAAGAGCCGCTTCGCGATTCCAAAGTCCGTGAGACGTGCCGTGCCGTCTTTCGCGATGATTACGTTTTCTGGTTTTACGTCTCGATGAACGATCCCCTTCGCATGCGCATGCGCGAGGCAATCGGCGAGAGACGAGAGCCACTGGATTCGCTGTGAGAACGTGATGCTCACATCACCGAGATAAGCCGCGAGCGGTCGGCCTTCGACGAGCTCCATGGCGAGAAACGGCGCTTGATCCTGCTCGCCGACTTCATAGACGGTGACGATGTGCGGATGACGCAACTCCATCGCGGCGCGCCCTTCACGCACGAGTCGCTTCACCGCATCCGAGAACTCCCGACCCGTCGCATCGTAGAGATTTTCGGGCTTGAGGATCTTGAGCGCGACCGCCTGGCCCGTCGTGTCGTGCGCACGATAGACGTACGCCATGCCGCCCTGACCGAGCAACGAATCGATGCTGTACCGCCCGAAACGAGCGCCGCGCGCCAACACCATGGGCACCCTAGCACGTCCACTTGCACTTACCGACGCATCCTTGGTCGGACCGCGGCCGCCGGTCGTGATTCGGACGGCTTTGCGACCGTCTTTCGGACCTTTCAGTGGCACGGAGTCTTTCATTGGTACACATCGGTACCAAAGGAATCCATTCCCTACAATGACGCAACCGAGTCGGATGAGATGTGTCGTCTCGAGCGCGGAAGACGAAAGCGATCGATGGCGAGGCGGCTAAACCGGCATCGCAAGCGCAGCGTCGAGCAAATACGGGAGCGTGAGGGCAATCAGCATCATTAGGCCAGCCGCTTTGAGCGGCTGCGTCAGCGGTTGAATGGGTGCTGGTTGTGCGGCTTTTGCAACGAGCGCCGCGGCAACGTCGAGGACGAACGCCGCTGCAAGTAGCGGAGCGGCGAGCGTGAGGGCGATCGATACGCCCATGAGAAGCGTGCCCACGAGCGCACGAAGATCGGGAACACCAGGAGCATTCATGAGCGCGAGCGCGAGACGCGCGGGGCCTCCCGTTCCAAAAAAGAGAATGCCCGCGAGAAGTGAAAACAGCGTGCTCACGACGCCACCTTTTGCTTCACCCCAAGGGGCCGAGAGCGATTCTTGCGTCCCACGAACGTGGTCGACGAGCCCTCCTGCCATCGAAAGCGCATAGAGCGGAACGGCTGCGGCGATTCCGATCGGAATGCCGCGCAGTACCTCTTCGACGAGGACGAGAGGCCACGACGCTCCGCCCGTCTCACTCAAGCTCGGCCACGCGGGCGCGACGCACGCGGCAATCAAGATCGCGATCATGAACCGAAAGGGCGCGGGCAATCCGCGGAGCGCAAAAACGGGAACGAGCGTGATGGCCGGAAGAGCGCGAGCCCAGGAACGAGCGAGGGCCACGAGATCGAAACGTTGCTCGGACGCGAGCGAAAGAATGGTTTCGAGGAGGCCCGGCTTCATGCGTCTCTACGCGCGTTTAAACAGGAAAGCCGAGCTCCTCGCAATGCGCGCGAGCTCGGCCTCTTTGGAAAACAGACTTCTTACGGGAAGATTTCGCGTTCTTTGTAGACGAGCTGAATGCGCTGGAGCGCAATGGCGTAAGCCGCGACGCGCAGATCGCATTTCTTGAGCCGCGCGAAATCGCTGACCTCGCGGTACGCCTTCTTCATCGCGATTTCGAGCTTTTCGTCGACCTCTTCTTCCGACCAGCTCTCCGAGCGCTTGTTTTGCACCCACTCGTAGTAGCTGACGGTGACGCCGCCCGAGTTCGCGAGAACGTCGGGAAGGATCGCAATGCCGCGCTCTTGGAGAACGCGCTCGCCTTCGGGGCTGCACGGACCGTTGGCGCCTTCGACGACGACCTTCGCCGAGATCACGCGCGCTTCGGCTTCGCGGATCTGATTTTCGAGCGCACACGGAGCGAAGATGTCGCTCTTGATCGCGAAGAATTCTTCGCGCGTGATCGGCTTGCCGCCGGGGTAGCCCGCGATCGAGCCCTTCTGCAGCACGTGGTCTTGCAGCTTGTGCGCGTTGAAGCCTTCGGGGTTCGCGAGGTAGCCCGAGTGGTCGCCGACGGCGATAGTCGAGACGCCGAGCTTCGAAAGAATGACGGCGGCATTCGAGCCGACGTTTCCGAAGCCCTGCACCGTCATCGTCTTGCCTTCGAGATTGAAGCTGTTCTCTTTCGCCCATTCGATGAGGCAGAAGATCATGCCTTGGCCCGTGGCCTTTGCGCGACCGAGGGTTCCACCGCTCGCGACAGGCTTTCCCGTAACGACGCCCTTCACGCTCTGCTTCGAGGCGCCGGCCATGTTCGAGAACGTGTCCATCATCCACGCCATCGTCTGGCCGTTCGTGCCCACGTCTGGCGCGGGGATGTCGGTCTCGGGGCCGATGTTCGAACCGAGCGCGTGCGTGAAGCGACGCGTGATGCGCTGCAACTCATCGCGGCTCATCTCGTGCGGATCGAACTTGATGCCACCTTTGCCGCCGCCGTAGGGCAAGCCCATGAGCGAAGACTTCCACGTCATCATCGCCGCGAGCGCCTTCACGTCGTCGAGCGAGACGTCCGGGTGAAAGCGGATGCCGCCTTTGAATGGGCCGAGGATGTTGTTGTGCTGAACGCGGTAGCCCTTGAAGAGGCGGACCTCGCCGCTGTCCATGCGCACCGGGAAGTTGACGATGAGCTCGT
>JAHFDV010000720.1 GCA_023248815.1 Myxococcales bacterium | reverse complement strand
GATGAGCACGCAAAGCTCGGCGAGCACCGTCTCCGCTTTTGATCGAAACGCCGAACCCGTTCCACCGAGCGTATTCGTCGCGCGCGTCACGCTCTCTTCGAGAATGGCGCGATGTACCTCCAACGCTCGGTCACGATCCCCGCGCTCCGCGAAATGCGCGATCTCGGCGAGGAGCACCATCGTCTGCGAAGGCGCAGAGACGACGACCGCCGTTTTTGGACCGGCGTCGAGCGCGAGCTTCACGACGTCCCCGAGACTTCGTTCGATCGACGTGCCGCCGAATTTCATGACGATCATTTGGTCTTCCCCCTCACGTCTGCCTCGCGCTCACTTCTCCATTCGGCGATCTTCGCGAAGATTCTCTCGAGCCCCTCCCACTCGATGAGAAATGCATCGTGTCCGTGAATGCTCGAGAGCGTCTCGTGGAGCACGCACCCGCCGCGTTCTTCGATCATCGCGAGATAGCGATCCGTCTGAATGGGCGTGTAAAGCACGTCGGAGTCGATCGCTACGCCAGCGACGTACGTCTTCGCGAGCTCGTCGAAGGCCTCTCCCCTGCGTTCGAGATGATGGTGGTCCATCGATGCAAGGAGGCAGAGGTGCGCCGACGGATGAAAGCGCGTGCGGAGCTTTCGCCCTTGGTGTTCGAGGTAGCGCGCGATGCGCGACGGCGAGCGCGGAGACCACCCGCCACTACCGCTCTGCGGAGCGGCTGGTCCCGAAAATAGCGACGACCGGTCATGCGCTTGAAGAAGATCGAAATCTGCTTCGGAGCGATAGCTGAGCATGCCGATCTGGCGGGCGATCTCGAACCCGCGCTCGCTCTCCGGGAAGGCGGGATCGGCAATCATCGCCGCGCGCGCGATGTGGTTCCACGCCGCTAGCCACGGGCTCGCCTCGTGCGTCGCTGCCAATGGAACGACCGTCGCGAAGCGCGCGGGGTCGAGGACGGTCGCAGCGAGCGCCACCATTCCACCGAGCGAACCTCCGACGATCATCTGGACGCGCTCGATATGCAACGCGTCGAGAAGCATCAAAAGGCTCTTGGCTTGGTCGAAGGTCGTCACCGTTGCGGGCAAGCTCGCGTCCGGCAGAAGGAACTCGCCTTTTTGCGAGGCCGTCATTCCATCCGTGGCAACCGGGGAAACTTCGCGGTCCATCGCGCGTGTCGGAAATCCCGCGTCGAGCGGTCCCGCACTTCCGTAGCAAGAGCCGAGAAGGTTGAACGAAAGAATGCGCGCGTGTTCGGCCGAGAGCGGCCCACCCGGACGACCTAGCTGTTCCCAATAGCCGCCCGGGACCGTAGCCGCGGCGTCTCCAGTGAGCGCGTGCACGACGACGATCGTCGGAATCGCACCTTCGAGCCGCAACGACTCGGGCAGCTCGCCGATGTTCTCGAGATCAGCTTTCGTGCGACGATGCGGAGCCGTCGCGGGAACGAGAGGCAGAAGAGACGTCACGCGACTGATCACTCTTTCGTCGTCATCGTGGGCCGTCACGAGCGCGGCGCGCACGATGTGATGCTCCAAGAATGCGCCACCCTCGAGCTCGAAAGCTTTCAAGCGCACGTCGAAGGCAAAAGCTCGTGGCATCATCGACAGATACTCTGTCGCCGGAAATAGGCTCATTTCTCCGTGGAATCGACAATAAAGCGACGGCGCTGGCTCGACGCATCCGGTTTCGCGAGAGCGCACCCGTGATAAGCAACGGGGGACGAGGTGTGTCTGACCCATGAAAACCAATCGCGAGCTCGAAAAGGACACGATTCTCGTCCGCGGAGGCCTCGAGCGCTCTTCGTTCGACGAGACGTCGGAAGCACTCTTTCTCACGCAGGGCTACGTTTACGAATCGGCGGCGCAGGCGGAGGCGACCTTCGCCGGTGAGGTCGATCACTTCATCTATTCGCGTTACGGCAATCCGACGGTGCGCGGCTTCGAAGAACGGCTTCGACTGCTCGAGGGCGCCGAGGCGTGCTTTGCCACGGCGAGTGGAATGGCTGCCGTCTTCAATTCCCTCTTCGCGCTCGTGCGCGCGGGTGATCGCATCGTGGCCTCGCGATCGCTCTTCGGATCATGCACGTTCATCCTCACGGAGATTCTGCCGCGCTATGGAATCACGGCGGAGTTCGTCGACGGCCCCAACCTCGACGCGTGGAAGGCGGCATTGCGGAGCCCAGCCAAAGCGGTCTTTTTCGAGTCCCCGTCGAATCCGATGCAGGAGATCATCGACGTGCGAGCCGTCGCAGATCTCGCGCATGCCGCCGGAGCGCAGGTCGTCGTCGACAACGTGTTCGCGACGCCGCTCTATCAGCGACCTCTCGAGCTCGGGGCAGACATCGTCGTTTATTCGGCGACGAAACA
>JAHFDV010000719.1 GCA_023248815.1 Myxococcales bacterium | reverse complement strand
GATGACCGCGACGACGCGCTCGACGACCACCGCCTGCGCGCTCTTTGGAGCGGCGACGAGCCCCAAGAGGGACAAGGCGAGGGCGAGGAAGGGGCGACGCACGGCCCATGGCTATAGCCCAATTCTCCCTGGAATGGAGCGTCCTAGAAGCACCCGCGGGAGGAGGCTCACTCGACGCGGTATTCGCCGACGTGGACGGCGTCGTTTTCGACCTTTGCGCCGTGCGCTTCCGTGAGCTTTACACGCGATCCATCGCGACGAACGCGCCACAAACCGACGAACACCTGCCAGGTCTTACCCTTCATCTCGTCGGCCATGTCGACCTCCATCACGTCGCGGAGGATCTTGCCGGCGGGCGCGCGCTCGATCTCGAGCACGTTCGAAATCATCACGTGATCGGGCTGAATGCGTTCGCCCTCGTCGGGAACGAGGTGAACGAAGAATCCGAGGCGCCCTTCGACGTTCCGCTCGGTCTTCCAATCGAACTCGATGCGTACTTTTCCGGTCGAAGCGACGACGGGCGGCGAAAGCCTCGCGCCGACGAGCGACAGATGCGCTTCGAATTGTACGTCGAGCGGCGTGACGCCGTTCGGCAACGCATCGACGGCAATGGGCTCGCCTTCGGGAGTGAGCGCGGCCATGGGGGGCGGCTTTTCTTCGGAGATGAGAAGATACGTGACGCCTCCGAGAGCGAGGGAGGCGACGAGCGCGCCACCAATTCGCACGAGCTCTTCTTTGGTCGTTCGCGCTTCGCCTTTTCGACGGCGAAGGACGAGGACGAGCGCGACGAGTCCGACGAGACTCGTGACGGCACCCGCCACGAATGCACGCGGCAAAAAGCGCAGCGTGACCGTGTGCTCGCCGGGAGGCACGATCACGGAGAGGAGTCCCTCTTGGTTCTCGATGCGACCCACGTTGGTGTGCCAGCCGCCGTGCCAATTTTGGTTCACGAAAATGCGCGACTCCGTCTCGGCGATCACCTTCAACTCGATGCGATTCGGCGACCACGAGAGGCGCTGAACCTGAGCGCGCGCGTCGGGCGCCGGGTATTCCTCTTTCGCGAGATCACTACGGAGAAGAGTCGACATCGGCACGGGGTACGCGTCGAAGCACGAGAGGCTCCCGCGATCGATGAACGGATACTCGGAAGCGAGCCAACGATTGCCGCGCGCTTGCTTGAACTCTTGAGGCGTATGCGCCGGCATCTCGGTGAGGGGCCGGCCATCGGCCGCGATCCAATGATTGCGAACGAGCGGGACCGTCCCCGCGAGAAGCGCGAAGAGCGTTCCGATGGCGAGAGCGCCGCCGAGCTGCGGCTTTTTGCGAGACAGCGCGAAGAGGCGCGTGAGACCGAGCGCCGCGAGAACGCTGACGGCGATCGCGAAGAGCGTGAGGAAGCGCTCCGGAAAACGCAGCGAAGAATAGAGCGGCAGCTCGCGCAAAAATCGAAAGAGCTGAATCTTCGCGTTGTAGCCAGCCGCGAGCCAAAGAAAGACGAGCGAAGAAATGAAGGGCGCTCGCGACCGCCTTGCGACGAGGCTCGCAACGACCGCAGGAAGAACGGCCCAACCGACGAGAAACGTTCCTGCGATGGGAAAGTCTCCGCCTGCATCCGGCTTGATGCGACCCACGAGCGCACGGAGAATCGAGCGCGGACCCGTCGCTGGCGTTCCACCGATGATGCGCGGCGCATTGGCGATCGTCTCGGCAATGGGTAGAAGGCGCACCATCGCGAAGACGGCGGCGAACGCGAGTGCGAGCACGCCGAACGTGAGGGGAGACACCTTCTTCGCGAGCGGCTCACGACGAAGGACGATCTCGAGGAACTCGAGCGCCGCGTAGATGAGCGTCAGAGGCGCGGCATACGTCCCGCCGAAGCCGACCATCCACGAAAAAAAGAGCGCCGTGACGAGAATACCGCCCGCATCGTTACGAAGCGCGCGTCGCAGGCCGAGAAGCACCCACGGGATGAGCTCGAAGCCCATGAAGTTGGTCCAGCCGAGAGCGGGGGCCATCGCGAAAGTGCCGCTCATCGCAAAAAACGGCGCCGCAGCAAATGATGGGAGGCTCGCGGCACCGCGCGAACGCAGGTAGCGGAACATGCCTTCGAGACCGACGCCCAACATGACGAAGACCGTGAGCGCTTCGCCGCGAGCGGTCCCAAAGAGCAGCGTGAGGAAGAACGTCGGCGAGACGAAGCGACTTTGCGGCGTTCCGAGACCGTCGATGCCGCCGCAGTAATATGGATTCCAGATCGGAAATTGACCGAACTCGCGCACGGTTTTGCGCGCGACTTCTTCGTATTCGAAGAGAAATTGCGCATCGCGATACGTGCTCATGCTGTTCGCGCGGGCAAGCATGG
>JAHFDV010000298.1 GCA_023248815.1 Myxococcales bacterium | reverse complement strand
CGACTGGGCCCATGCAAGTCGTCACGCGTGTCGATCTCTTCGTGCAACGGCTGCACGTGGCGCGGACGCTTTGCCGAAAATATTTGCGAGCACCCCTAGTTTCTCGCGCTCCACCGGCGTCGGGTTCGACGACGGGGGCATATAGCGGAGTATGAAGAAACACAGCGACACGGGCGGTAGCCCAACGGAAAATAAAGCACTGACAACAACGCGCAACGACTCGGCCGACGACCTTATGACCGTCGCGCAAGTAGCCGAGTGGCTCCAGATGTCGCGGAAAGGGATTTACGGAATGGTGGCCAACCGACGGCTGCCGGCGACAAAGGTGGGACGATTTTTGCGCTTCGAGCGCCAGATGATCGCAAACTTGCTCGTAGAGAACCGAGTGTCGCCAGGAAAGCGATGAAGATGACGACCTCAAAGAAAAAAGGCAGTTGGTACGTGGATTTCGTATGGACGTACACGCAGGGCTCGAAAGCGGGCACGAGCGAGCGCGTCCGGAAGAAGTCTCCAGTGAACACCAAAGTTGGCGCGGCGGAACACGAGCGGCAGCTCCGCGAACAGCTACTTTCGGGCGCGCCGCTCGATCCCCGAGATGACGAACGCAAAGGCCACGCGCTCTTCGAAACTCACGCGAAGGAGTGGTTCCGCTCGTACGTCGTCGCGAACAACAAGAGGAGCACGGTAGCCGCGAAAGCGGACATCTTGCGAAAGCACCTCTATCCGGAATTTGGACGTCTCTCGCTCAACAAGATCGGAAGCCGAGAGATCGAGGCGTTCAAAGCGAAGAAGCTCGGTGAAGGGCTGAAACCGAAAACGGTGAACAACGCTACGTCCGTACTTCGAACGTGCCTCAGCTTCGCCATCGATTGGGGACGCCTCGAGCATCTTCCGAAGTTCAAGCGGCTCAAGCAGCAAGAGCCCAAGCGTGACTTCTACACCTACGAAGAAGGCGAACGTCTACTTGCCGCGTGCGACGGGCAAGATCGAGTGCTCCTCGCGACCATGATGCGCTCAGGTCTAAGGCGCGGCGAGATTCTGGCGCTGACGTGGGACGACATCGACCTCGTGCGGAAGAAGATCTTCGTGCGCGGTTCGGCTTGGAAAGGTTTCGTCGACACTCCCAAGAGCGGACACAATCGCGAAGTGACCATCCCGTCCTCATTGCTGACGATCCTCACTGCCTACCGTGGGCTTCGTTATCTACGCGGCGGGCTCGTGTTCACTGATGCCGAGGGCAAGATGCTTACGCGTGACAGCATCAAGCACTGCTTACCGCGCGCGTGCCGAGCGGCAGGCCTCCGAGTCATCAATCTGCACGGGCTGCGGCACTCCTATGCGAGTCAGCTCATCATCGCCGGGGCACCACTGAAGGCCGTGCAAGAGCTGCTCGGTCACAGCGACATCGCGACGACGATGAAGTACGCGCATCTCAGTCCAAGCGTGCACGCCGATACGGTCGCCCTCTTGGACCGGCCGCCCTCTCTGGGGCTCCCTGTGAGCGAGAACGACAACTCGGCGCCCCCGGCGCTGAAGCTCGTTGCCAGTTCGAACGACAACGCCGCAATGGCCTCTCCAAAGGTCACGGACAGCGCGAACGACAATGCGACGACGCTGCCCGCTACGGTGCTGCCCATGAGCCGCAAGAAGGTGAAGGCTGAGTAACGCAGATCCTTCAAGGCTCCCGGTGGGCTCCAACGATCATCTCGTTGGCTAACCCACCGGAACCTTAGGGGTGAAACAGTGGAGGCGCCGGGAATCGAACCCGGGTCCGAAAGTGCTTCACGTCACGCTTCTACGTACGTAGTCGACATATTAAATCTCGCTCCACGTCGGCCCATCGACAGGCTTTCGCTTCGCCAGCCCTCTGTTTGATCTCGCCTTCGGCCCGTGGGCACGACCGTTAGCTAGCCTGTTCGGTTACGCCCTTCCGAAAAGCACAGGCGGGCTCTTCGGTCGGACGGCTATCAGGGCTGTTTAGGCCGCGAGAGCGATTGCGTTATCGTTCGCAATTGACGTTGCCGGGGATTTTAACGTGGGTCTCTGGCAGCCACGGTACGCGCTATGAAGCTCAACACCTCCGTCGAAACCGATCGCCCCCGAGGGGGAAGTCAGCTTCGAACAACGTAGTCCTTCGATTGGACGCGTCAATGGCGACGGCATACCCTCCTCGCCGATGAACTCTCGCGCCCTCGTCTCGTTCTTGGCCTCGCTCGCAGTCTTGATGGCCTGCAAATCGAAGACGAGCGCCGAGAGTGATCCGACGCACTTCGACACGATTGCCGCTCCTTCGCCTGCCGCCTCGCAAGCGATCGAACGCAACGCGGCCTTCTTGCGACAATTTCGCGTCGCATTGCCGGAGTCGACTTGTTCGGGCGGACAGTGGTTTCGCGAATGCTTCCACACGGACCAGACGGGCTGCGAGGCGCGCGTGAAACACGAGCTCGAGAAATGCATCATTCAAGAGGCAGAGAAGCTGCCCACCGTGAAGGACGCTACGACGGGAACGGAAGCGGGAAAGAAGCTCGGCTCGTGCGCGGGTACCGCTTACGAGATCACGATGGGCTCGCTCAAGATCGATTCGCCCGAATGCCGCGATCTCTCGCGGTGGGTGCGCTGAAGCCGCGTTGATCGCCGCTCACGCGCGCGACGGTTCGCGCGGTTGCGGCAAGTCGTGCTTTGGTGACGCTCCGAACTTGCGCGCGTAGTCGCGGCTGAACTGCGCCGCGCTCTCGTAGCCGACATCGAATGCGGCCTGCGTTACGGAATGACTTCCGCGGCGGAGCAGCCGCTGCGCTTCGAGGAGCTGTAGTCCCTTTCGATACTGAAGCGGCGACGACGCCGTGATCGCCTTGAAGTGCTTGTGAAACGCCGAGGTGCTCATTCCGACACCGCGCGCGAGCTTCGCGATCTCGACGGGCAAGCGGAAGTCCTTTCGCAGCTGCGCAGTCGCGCGCGTGATCGAGCTCGCGTGGCTGTCGGGTCGGACGAGATCGCGAAGCATGGCGCCCATGCGCGTCGTGGCGAGGCGGTAGTGAATCTCGCGCGCGACGAGTGGCCCGAGCACTCTTGCGTCTCCCCCGTCACCGGCGAGCGCGAGATAGCGCGACACTGCATCGAGAACCTTCGGATCGCAGGCCGACACGGTGAGTGATCGCGGCTCGGCAACGCGGGCCGGCATGTCCGCCATCGCTTCATGGAGATCGCGCAGCGTTCCAAGGTCGAGGTCGAAGAGGAGCGCGAGATAGGGCGCCTTCGTGACCCGCGCCTCTACGGGAAGATCGTGACTCACGAGGAGGCACTCGCCGACGCGCATGGGATAGGTGACGCCGCCCATGACCATTTCTTTTCTCCCCTGGAGAATCAGGATCATGATGGGCTCGTAGATCGCAGCCTCGAACGAAGAAGGTGCGTTCTGACGAAACACGCTGAGGCTTTGAATCGGGCGCACTAGCTGCTGGTTTTCGTGATCCTTTCGGTTCAAGTGCTGCGTCGCCGCTAACGTCAGCTCGTCGAGCTTCATCTTTTCTACGTTATCACTCCACTTCTAGTTCTCTTCACTCGAAGAGAATCGAGCAAGAACGAAAGAGAAGGCTGCAAGCTTCTCTTTCTGCTGCGCCGTAGCTTTTCGGGATGAACGCTGCTCCAACATCCCTCTCGCATCGAAACGACTCTGCACGGCTGATCGTGCATCACCTCTCGCGCTCGCAATCGGAGCGCATCGTTTGGCTCGCCGAAGAGCTCGGGCTCGACTACGAGCTGCGACGCTACGAGCGAAGGAAAGACAATCGACTCGCACCTCCCGAGTACAAAGCGCTGCATCCCTTGGGAGCTGCGCCCGTCATCACGCACGGCGATCTCGTGCTCGGTGAGTCCGCTGCCATCGTCGAATACCTTCTGACGATCTTCGGCGAAGGAAGGCTCGCCGTGAGCTCGAGCGAAAGCACTTTTTCGGACTATCTCTACTGGTTTCACTTCGCGAGCGGAACCTTGCAGCCCGCGCTCCTTCGCGTCTTCTATCTCGAGCTCGCAAAGACGGATCCGAATCACCCGGGGCTGATCGCGGCAAGAGAACGATTCGATCTGGCGCTCTCGGCGCTCGATGATCGCTTGGCACCACGAGCCGCCGTCGAAACGCCTTGGCTCGCAGGCTCTGCGTTCACTGCGGCCGACATCATGACGGTCTTCTCGCTCACGACGATGCGTCTTTATCGGCCTTTCGATCTTTCGCCGTGGCCGAACCTCGTCGCGTATCTCGCGCGCATTGGGGAGCGCCCGGCTTACCGTCGTGCGATGCAGAAGGGGGATCCAGATTTGCTGCCGCTCCTCCGAGCGCTTCCTTAATCGGCACCGTCTTCAACGGTGCGAAGGACGTTCGCAACGGTCGGGTTACTCGAGCGGACGCGTCGCCCACTCCGGCGCGGGTTGCGGATCCGGCCGCTCCGCATCGAAGTGCGTGAGCAGGACATCTCGGTCCTCTACGCTCGCAAACACGCTTCCTGCCCTCGTGAAGATGAGGCGCCCCGCATGATCGCGACCCGACCACTCGGCGTCTTCGACTTCATCGGTCGATCGATGAGCCGCGGACGCCCCGCCGATGATCTCGAGTCCGCGCGTCGAATAATCCGGGTGCACGACATGCTCGCCTCGCAACGTGAGACGCCGATCACCCGTGAAGCGCCCGCCGCCGCCGTAAGTGGTGCCTCTCGGCCAGAGCACGAGCGCGTGCAACCACGGTGCGCGACTCAGCGCCGTGTAGGAATGGGTCGTGTCCGTGGCGAAACGACGCCCTTGATGAATTGCGTAGAGAAACAATTGCCCGTCGGGAGAGAGGTCGCACTTCTCTGCGTAGATGCGCCCGCGAATCCAAGCGCCTGCGGTGAAGACGTCATTGCGTGTGTCCCAAAGAACCAATTGCGTCCACTGCGCAGGCCCCTTCTTGATGATGATCGCGGCGGGCTCGTTCGCAGCGACGATCACGAACAAACGCGGAGGAGAGACTCGCACCTCTAGAGGATAACCTCTTTCCCATGAGTGCCTTCCCGATGTGCTCGGCGCCAAGGCGTGGCATCCTCTTTTCCAGGTACCCCATCATGAAACGCTCTACTTGTCTTCGCTTCGCCCTCATCTCACTCGCGCTCTCGACTCCCATCGCCGTGAGCGTCGTCGCTTGCAGCTCGAGCGACTCCAACACGCCTCCGAACGACAAGGATTCGTCGGCATCCGGCGAAGCGTCTACGGACGACGCAACGAGCGATGCGCCGCAAGGACGATGCCCTTCCCCCGTCATGCGAGCTGGGCATCGGCTCGGGGGCTCCGTCGCGCTCATGCTGGACGGAACCGGAAGCATGTTGGAAGGCACGCGCTACAAGTCGATGGCTTCGGGCGTCATCGATGCGCTGACGTCGTTCGAGCTCCGCAAAGATCCCGCATTCACCTTGACCGCGCACGTCTTCGCCGGGACGATCAATCCGGTTTCGCCCTTCTCCGTGAGCGCGCCCGCATTGCTCGACGCAGCGCTGATCAAGACCGTGGGCGATGCGCTCCAGAACGACGCGCCCAATGGCCCGTCGGACGTTCTCGGCGCACTCGTCGGAGGATCGGCTGCCATCACCGCAAGCGCGCCCGTGAATGCCGGCGGCAGCCGCAATGTCATTCTCCTCTTCGACAACATCAATGCAGGTCTCGCGGATCTCACCAAAGCGGCGAGCGATCTCGCGAAACGCTCGCCCGATCCCGTTCGCACGTTCGTCGTCGGGCTTCCCTCGAACGCGGTCGATTATCAGGTGATGGCAGCCGTTGCCGCGGCGGGCGACACGGCGACGGGTGGATGCCACCTCACGGCCACGAGCCCACCCTTCTGTTTCGAAGCTTCCGCATCGAAGGACGCCACTGAAATTAAAGAAGTCTCGAAAGCGCTCGGTCGCGTCTTCGAAGAAATCGCGTGCCGCGTCGAGCTCGACAACGTCGACTACGACGGCGGGCTCAGCATTCTCGACGGTGGCCCCGATGCCGCGTTCGTAGTGCCGCCGCTCTCCGACGCTGGGACGAAGGGCGCCGTGCTCACATGGAAGAACGGAGCGACGACCGAAACGGTTCCGTACGACGGCATCAACGGATGGACGTACGGACCGCGCGGGCGCGTCCAGCTCCATGGGCAGGCGTGCAAAGATGTCGTGACGCGCACCGAGCTATCGGTCGAAGAGTGCCCGGAGTGAGGTGACGGCGAGCGCTATGTTCGATGGCCTGGTTTTGGTCAGGCGTGTCCGTCCTAACTTGGTCGCACCACGCCGCGACTGATACCCTCGCACTCATGCGCATCCGACCCGAATCTTTCCTCGCTCTCTTCCCCACCGCCCTCCTCCTCGGCGGCTGCGGACAAGCCGCAATGTTCGGTGCAGAGTACATGCCACTCGCGCAGTCGCGCACGGTCTTGCAGAGCGAGACGTCCTCGAAGCCGCTCGCGGGCCATGTCGATTCGAACTTTCAACCCGATCCTGGACGCGAGCATGCCGTCGCCGCCAACGGAGGATACGAGCTCGACGTCGTGAGCTTCGACGCGGGCCGGATCTGCGTGAGCACCGAGGGCAAAGGACAGTACGAAGAAGGCGTCGACCGCGCCGAGCGCCACGAACGCGAGCACTCCGAGGCCTATTGGGGGACCGAGGTTCTTCTCTTCAACGCACGGAAAAACTTCGACGACCTCAACGACAAGAGCCTCTGGCCCGAAAACCCCACGACCCAGATCGACAAGGTGAAGGTCACCGAGGTGCGGCGGTCCCATACGAACACGCTCTATGGCCCCGGTCGCCCAGGCTTCCGCCTCACCTACCGCGTCGACATGTGCGGGCCCGCACCGAAGACGGACGAGGAGACCAAGTACCTCACGATCACGCGCATGCCGAAAGGCTCCTTTACGGGCTACGCGCCGAGCCTCTTCGTGTGGATCGTCGACCGCGATGGCTCGGTCACGCCTTCGACGAACATCGACCGATGATCACCCGACGACACTGTCGACCATCGACAGCGGCAAAACGGTCCATGTCACGAACAGCAAAGGCATCGTCACCGTCGAGCACATCCGCGCATCGGTCGTGGATCTCGATGCCAAAAACGGAACGATCTTTGGCATCGACGGAGTCATCGGTCTGTAGGTAGCCGCCTTCTCAAGGGCAAATCGGCGCGGGCGCAGACAAGAGCGATACGAACTGCTGTCCCGGATACGTCGTGTCCGGCAAGTTCGAACCGATGACCGTCACGACACCCGTCGCGATGTTGATCGTGCCGACGCTGCGTGCGGTGTTCGAAACGGTGCCCTTCAATGCGAACGTCACGTTGCGTGTCGGATCGAACGCGAGACGGAGCA
>JAHFDV010000718.1 GCA_023248815.1 Myxococcales bacterium | reverse complement strand
GACGGCGGCTTCGAATATTCGGACGCGTACCTCCACGACAACGACGCGCGTTTCGTGTGGAACTTCATTCGCTCCTCGCTCGACCACGGCTGCGCAGCCGTGAACTACGTCGAGTCGCTAGGGAGCGTGCGCAACGGCGACATCTGGGAAACTCGCGTCCGCGATCTCGAAACGGGCATCGAGAAGATCGTGCGCTCGCGCGTGCTCTTGAACGCGTGTGGCCCGTTCGTGGATTCCGAAAATCAGAAGAGCCACGTGACGACGCCACACAAACACGTGCTCTCGAAGGGCATTCACCTCATCGTACGGCGCCTCACCAAAGGCCAGCGCGTGCTCACCTTCTTCGCAGACGATGGCCGGCTCTTCTTCGTCATCCCCATGGGGCCCCGCACGTGCATCGGCACGACCGACACGCGTGTAGATTCTCCGCAATCGTGGGTGACGGACGAAGACCGCCATTTCGTGCTTTCGAACATCAACAAGCGACTCAATCTCGAGAAGCCGCTCGGTAAAGAAGACATCATCGCGGAACGCTGCGGCGTTCGTCCCCTCGTCGTGAAGAACGAAGGTGGCGGCACGAAAGACTGGCTACAGCTTTCACGGAAGCACGCGGTCGATGTCGACGAGACGAAGGCGCACATCTCGATCTACGGCGGCAAGCTCACCGATTGTCTCAACGTCGGTGAAGAGATCGCGACGATCTGCCAGAAGCTCGGCCTCGTTCTCCCCTACCCGGATCGCATTTGGTACGGCGAGCCCGGTGGTGATGCGCACGAGGAGTTCAGGCATCAGGCGAAGCTGATGGATCTCGATGCCCTGACGGACAAAGACTCGTCGGAGAAGCTTTCGTCGCGCCTCTGGCGACGCTACGGCGCAGCCGCCTTCGTCATGCTCGAGGAGATCCGGCGCGATCCAAAGATGGCAGAGGTGCTCATCGAGCACGCCGAATACCTCCGGTGCGAGATCGAACACGCATCGCGTCGCGAGATGATCGTCAAGCTCGACGACTTCTTGCGGCGCCGTTCGAAGATCTCGCTCGTCATCGCAGACTCCGAGCTCCGAGACGCCGATGGGCTTCGCGAGGCGTGCGAGATCTTGTTCGGCGACGACGCCGACCGCCGGATGAAAGAGTACTTTCAGCCCGGCAGCGGAGTGAGCGAGCCGCCGCCAAAAGAGCATGCGTCCGAACTGCAGCTTGGTTAGGCGCGGCTCGCAGCGACCTCAGGGCTGAATCGTGACGGACGCCTCGCCGACGGTCGAAGCTTCGTCGATCAAGCCCTTGAGCCCCGGTCCCGCCCATGTCTGACCATGAGGGGTCGCTCCGCGGAAATCGCTATAGCGGATCCATGTAGGATGCACGCGGAAGTACGCGATGTTCTCCCAGGATTCGCGTTCGCGTCCCTCGGGGAACCGTTCGAAGTAGGCCTTCTTGAGTCGCGCGAGAGCCTCACCTTGCGGCTCGTCGGCGATGCCGTCGATTTGAACCGTTTGCTCCTGGTCCCATCCAATGACCAGCGCGATCTTGGGATTCGCGCGGAGATTCACCGCTTTGCGCGTGTCTCCCATCGTGTCGAAGATGATCTCGAGGTGCCCGGTAATCGCGACTCCGATGACGGCGGCTTGCGGATGATGATCGACGAGCGTCGTCGATGCTTGAACTGCCCATTTCTGTGCCCGCAAAAACTGGAGAAGGTCTCGTCCGTTCATCCTTCCTTTCTATCTCGACCCGCGCTCCAGGGTAAGAAGGCCGCGTCGAGAGCCACATTTCCATTGGAGCGGAGCTCTTACTCGGACCAAAATGGCGCTCATTAAGGCCGAATAAGACCCATTCAAACGGCGCTTTTGAAAGCCGGTCGTAGGGTCACGTCATGCGAGTTCTCGAGCACATGTCTTTCCTCCTCGTCCCCCATGTCTCGTCCGAATCCGGAAAGGTCCGTTCCGTGGCCTCGGCGCTGGATTCCGAAAGCGCAGCATGCGACACGCTCCCCGCGATCCCCGTCGCCAAGAAGGCGGATTTGCGCAGCGCAAAAGACATTTCCTGAGCGTGATGCTGGCGAGGATGGCCATGGAGGTCGGCGTGAGGGCCCTCCCTCAGCGTCGTTCGCGCCTGAGTGTGAGACTACGAGAGGCGCGAATTCGACACGCGATTCGTCGTGATGGAGATGACTCTCACGAAGTGACGCGTGTCGTCTCCGCGGCAGTTCTGAGCGCTTCGATTTCGCGCTGAAATTCTTCGGCAGACGAAGCCTCCCGCGCCGACGCGATGAGCGACGCGGCGTATTGCGCACGCGGCGTGCATTCGATCGCGAGGACCTCTTTGCGCGCAGGAGCTTTCTTCGTAGAGGTACTGCCGCCTGGGGACTT
>JAHFDV010000717.1 GCA_023248815.1 Myxococcales bacterium | reverse complement strand
TGCCGAGCACCTGGTTCAGTTCGCCCATCTCCTCGATCAGCTTCGAGGTGCCGTTCCACACGGGGCTGCCGATGGAGAAGTCGCCGTTGCCGATGTGTCTCTGCTCCTCTTGGCGCTCTATGTCGAACAGGCAACGTCGCCCACCAGAGCGTTCAGAAGAGAACTCGTGTATCGGCACGAGACGTGTTGCTGGATTGTTCGAGTCGTGAGCTTTGCCGTCGTACACGGCCCCGCTTGCCCCGCATCCCGCCGAACGGCATCGCCACGTATCTCCGTTGAAGCGGACGTCGCACCGAACTCCGTGAAACGGATCCTTGCACAGCCGCACGATCTCTCCGATTTCCGAGAGCGGCCTCAGATCGGGGTTCGGGGATTTGCAGGTCGGACAGCTCAAGACTTCCTCTTTTTGGCGCTCGCCTCGAGCCCCCTCTCCAGAAGCAGCCTCACGACCTCGTTGATGCTGGGTTTGATTCCCGTCATCTTTTCAATGCGTTGCCGCTCGCCGATGATCTTCGCCTGGAGTTGCTTGCTGACGCGCGCCCCGAGGACGACGTCGTACCGTTCTTCTTCCATGGTTGCGCAGCGTAGCGAAAGATGTTGACCGATGCAACGGTCGGGTGATAGTGCTTGCCGCAGAGAGTTTTTGAGCGAGAGAGAAAGGAGGCTTGCATGGCGGAATCGATCCGTTACGCGGCCCTGCTGGATACCGAGACCTCGGGATTAGATCCGTCCCGAGACAAGACGATCGAGGTTGCCGTGATGCTCTTCGACGTGAAGCACGCCCAGCCAGTGGCGAGCTTCGCGAGCCTAATCAAAGGCGACTCGAACGAAGCGCACGAGGTCAACCGGATTCCTGCGGCGATGCTCCCGGAAGCGCGCGACGCAGAGCGCGTGTGGAGCGCGGCTCGATGGATCATCGAGCCGGCGCAGGTCGTCATTGCTCACAACGCAGAATTCGACCGGCAGTTCACTCCGGACCTCGGAAGACCCTGGGTTTGTTCGGAGAACGATATCAAATGGGTCGGCCGAGCCCGCGGCGGCTCCCTCGCGCACCTGGCGCTCTCACTCGGTCTCGGCGTAGCGAGCGCGCATAGAGCGATGGCGGACGTGGACACCCTCGCCCGCGTCCTGACCCGCGTAGCCGAGATGGGCCATGAGCTCGAACCGATGCTGGTTCACGCGATGCGGCCGAAGTTCATGTTCCACTCGCTCGCGCCGTTCGAGAAGAAGGACCAAGTCAAGGCCGCTGGATTCCGGTGGGACGAGGTCAAGAAGGTCTGGTGGCGGCGGATGCCGCTCGAGGACACGACGGAGCTCGCGTTCAAGGTTCGGCAGGTGGCGACGTGAGCGAGGCGGAGTATCAGGCGAGCCTTGGGGGCCCCGAACCATGGGACGACGACGACGAGCTCTACGATCGCGCGATGCGCCCCCTGGAAGATAGGACTGCTCGCGGGCTCTGGACGACGGGCGCGGGGGACGTGCTCGAGATCGCCGGAATGACGGACGAGCATCTGGAAAACGCCATCGCCTATGCCGAGAGGAACGGGTTCGACGATACAGACAAGATCGACGAGCTCCGCGCCGAGCTGGCAACGAGGGGTTCGTGAAGAACAAGATGCCCCTCCGTCGTCACTATGACGACGACTACTGGGATCGCGCCACGATTCAGACAGCAAGCGGCGCAAACCTCGTCGCATTCATTCGTCCTCGCTTCAAGACGAGCGGCCTATCCGGAGACGAGTGGCGCGTCAGCGCGATCGTCGAGGTTCGCAGGCATCCGAAGAAAATAGAACAGGTGCTGATGCGCTCGTTTCATCGGATGAACAAGCTCTTCGAGTACGCGCCGTACTTCGTCTACGCGAGCGTTCCGGAGCTGCTCGCCGCTCCGAGCGCCACTCTGACCGTCGAGCGCAAAGGTCATGTTCTGATGACCGAGGTGCGCCCGACGTTCGGCGACGCATTGATCGGGCTCGGCTGGCACATCGTCACCGCAAATGAAGGACGAGACGGCGTCGAGTGGCATCACCTGACAGACGAGCAAGAGCGAAAGCACTGTCAGCAGGTTGGATGTGCGCGAGCGCCGGTGATTGCATTTCGACTGAAGAAGCTCCAGGTGACTCCGTCTGACCACATCATGATCGAGCCGGAGTACGACTTCACGGGGCGCTTCGCCTGGTACTGCGCCGATCACTCCGAGCGGGGCGACGCGGGGCTCGAGGATTGCGACAGCAACCTGGAGACGGTGTCGCTCAATGAAGAGGTGCCGTCGTGAAGAAGAAGCTCTCGGAGCCGATGCGCCAGATGGTGTGGGCAATGCTCGCGAACCAGCGCAAGTCCGGCAGCACCGTGGTTATGCTCAACGATG
>JAHFDV010000055.1 GCA_023248815.1 Myxococcales bacterium | reverse complement strand
ATCGATTGCCGAGCCACGCGAGGTAGCGCCCGTACGTCGTATCGCGCTCGAGCACCGGCGCGCGGCCCCCGACGAGCTCGCCGTACACCTTCAAGACTTCGCGCACGAGCGGAGGCACCGACCAACCGTCCATCACCACGTGATGCGACGACAGCACCACCCACACTCGATCGCCTCCCAGCGCGAAGACCCCCACGCGCACGAGGGGCGCGTCGCTCAGATCGAAACCACGAGCCCGATCCGTCGAGAGGTAGGCCGCCTTCTTCGCGCCGAGCGCGTTCGCATCGAGCGCGCTCCAGTCGTCTTCTTCCACGGGCAACGGCGCTCGCGCGTGCACCACTTGTACGCGCTCCCCGCGACGCGTCACCGCGACACTCGCCCGCAGCGCTTCGTGGCGATCGACCACCACCTCCCACGCGCGACAGAGCGACGAGGGCGACGCGATTCCCGTCAGCGTAACTCCGAGCTGCACGTGATAGACGCCGCTCCCCGCCCCCGCCCGCTCCGTTTCGTACACGAGCCCGCGCTGAAGACCCGTCAGCGGATAGATGTTTTCGATGGGGACGCGGCGGCGCGATGCCGCTTCGATCAGCCCCTCCACTTCTCCCTGCGTCAACGACACGAGACGGAAGTCCGACGGCGTCGCCCATGACTCATTCGATTCCGCTGCGTGGGCGATGAGCGTCCGGAGATGCTCTACGTAACGCTCTGCCCATGATTCGGTGATTCGTTCGCGCAGGGGAAGTTCCCACGCCACGCGCAGCGTCCCCTCGACCACGATCGCGTTGATCGATACGGCGTGCGTTCGGAGGTGATTCGCGCCGACGGGCGCGCCTGCGCCTTCTTCGGCAAACGTGAACGCACTCTTCTCTCCGAGCGCCTGATCGAACTGTCCCAGGTAATTGAAGACGACCTCGCTCGCCCCATGCGCCCGGAACTGCGCACGCACTTCCTCGCTGCCGAGCTCGCGCAAGACGCCGTATCCGAGGCCACGACTCGGGATCCCGCGGAGGGCTTCTTTTACGGAGAGGAGAGCCGCGCGCGGATTTCGGTCGTCGACCGTCACGATGACTGGATAGAGCGACGTAAACCAGCCGACGGTGCGGCTCACATCGAGCGCGCGTCGATCTTCGAGCTCCGTTTCTTCGCGTCCGTGACCTTCGAGGTCGAACCGCACGGCCCTGGCGCCACTCAGCTCGCGCAATGTCAGCGCCAGCGCCGTCAGCAGGAGATCGTTCACCTCCAAGCGAGAGCC
The DNA here is from genome assembly GCA_023248815.1 of Myxococcales bacterium. GTDB lineage: Bacteria > Myxococcota_A > Polyangia > Polyangiales > Polyangiaceae > JAHFDV01. Next base: position 18,009 of record JAHFDV010000055.1, on the reverse strand, counting down.
ATGTCCTGATTCGTTTCGATGAATTCCGCGAAGAAGCGCCTCCGTCTCGGCCTTCGTCAGCGATGAAGCGAACGCGTGAATCTCTTGCGCGCGGCCAGGGGATCCATCGACGGGCCATGCCAGTCGCTTCGTCTCTTTCCATGCGCGGCTCTCCCAGTACGGAAGCTCACGCGACGCGAAGACGTCGATCCGATCGTGGAGCGCGAGCGCCCATTCGCGAAACGAGGTCGACTTCGGAAGATGGGTGAGCGCGCGTCCCGCCGCCGAATCTTCGAACCAACGCGCAACGTCTTCCAACAAGATGCGCCAGGACACGCCGTCGACGACGAGGTGGTGAATCGCGAAAAGCAAACGCGCGCTCCCGTCCGAGATCCGCATCCACCCGACGCGAACGAGCGGGCCTTCGAGCCTCATCTGCGCTTGGATCGCCGTCCCTACGCTCGCAATCTGATCGGCGAGCGCAGCCGCTCCCGTGGAGACGAGTTCCACTTCTTCAATCTGCGCACGCGCATCACTCACGCCGAGCACCTCTTGAGCCCAACGGCCCTCGGGCGTGCGCGTGACGCGTGCACGTAACATGTCGTGCTGGGCGAGGGCCGCCGCCACCACGGCTTCTAGGCGCTCGCGCGTGACGGCGCTTCCGTCTCTAACCGCGAGCAAGATCGCCTGATTGTAGTGATGCGCGTCGCTCCCCGTTTCACTCGCCTCGAGGAGAGCGTGCTGCATCGGAAGGAGCTCGACACGACCGACGACCGGCCCTTGCGTCTCGGATGGTTCGAGAGGCGCGACCGCGTGCGAAAGCGTCGCGAGCGCGCGCAACGTCTTCGCTTCGAAGACCTCACGTGTCGTCACGACGAACCCAGCGTTCCGCGCGAGCGACACGACGCGCAGGCTCAAAATCGAATCGCCGCCGAGACTGAAGAAGTTGTCTTCGAGTCCCACTCGTGGAACGCCCAAGACCTCCGACCAGATGCGTGCGAGCGTCGACTGGGCTTCGTTCGCTGGCGGCACGTAGGCGTGCGTCGTCGCTCCCTCGGGTTTCGGAAGCGCTTTGCGATCGATTTTTCCGCTCGCATTGAGTGGGAGCGAGGGCAGCACCGTCACCGTCGTCGGTACCATGTACGCTGGCAAGCGCTCGGCGAGCGCTGCCCGCACGGTCTCCGACATCGTGGCATTCGCGCCCGCTTCAAAGGAAACATACGCTGCGAGAAACTTCTGCCCCGGCGCATCTTCGCGCAACACCACCGCGGCGCTCGTCACGCCGCTGACGGACGACAGCACGCTCTCGATTTCCCCGAGCTCGATGCGGAAACCGCGAAGCTTGATCTGATGATCGACGCGCCCGAGATATTCGAGCTCACCGCTCGCATTCCAGCGTGCCAAGTCGCCGGTGCGATAGAGACGTGATCCATCCGGTGAAAAAGGATCCGGCACGAAACGCTCTGCCGTTAGATCCGGACGGTTCACGTACCCGCGTGCGAGCTGCACGCCGCCGAGACACAGCTCGCCTGCACTGGTCGCGGGGCGCAACTCATCGTCGACGATGTGGACGCTCGTGTTCCATACGGGGCGCCCGATGGACACGCGGCCGCTCGGGAAGATCCCGCACTCGGAGATCGTGGCGTGAATGGCCGCTTCGGTCGGCCCATAGAGATCGTACAGCGGAGTGCGGGGATACTTCGCGCGGTAGGCCGACGCCTGCAATGCCGTGAGCGCTTCACCGCTCGTCAACACCGCCCGCACCTTGGTCAAAGGACCGTTGGAGTCGACGTAGACCTGGAGGAGAGAGGCGACGAAGTGAATCAGCGTCACGCCCTGCTCGACGACGAGACGCGCGATGTAGTCCACGTCGCGGTGCCCGCCGGGCTCGGCAATGACGAGCGTCGCGCCACGAGCGAGTGGGACCAACAGTTCCCACAGCGACACATCGAAGCTGTAGGGAGTTTTCAACACGACGACGTCAGAAGAGGTCACCGCGAGACGATCTGCGAGCCATTCGGTGTGATTCGAGAGACCGCGGTGCGTATTTCCGACGCCTTTCGGCCGACCTGTCGAGCCCGACGTGAAGAGAACGTAGGCGAGTGAATCGCTCTGCATACGGCGCCGGTCGACTTGGGAGAAGCGATGATCGTGGGTCTCCTCTTGCAGCGCCGTCACGCGCACGCGCGCGACGTCCTTCGGCAACGAGCTACCGAGTTGCTGTTCCCCAATCTCATCGGTCAGCACGATGCGCGTCCTCGCGTCGATGACCATCTGTGTGAGGCGTTCGCGCGGGAGCTCTGGATCCAGCGGTACGTAAGAGGCGCCCGACTCCAAGATCCCGAGCACACCTACGACGAGGTCGGGCGAACGCTCCAGCGAGAGCCCGACGATGTCGTCAGTGCCGACGCCGCGCCTCCAGAGCCCCTCCGCGATGCGTCTTGCACGTATGCGAAGCTCCGCATACGTGACCTTCGCGTTTCGGAAGACGAGCGCGGGGTGCTCGGATCCACGTCCCGCCGCGTGTGCCCAGATCCATTCCGTGACCGGCGTCTCGGAGACCTCCCGTGGCTCGCCCCGACTCCACGTCTCGCGCTGCAAGAGCTCTCTGTTCGACAGCGCGGGAAGCTCCGAGACTGGACGCGCGGAGTGCGCGGGAATTGATCTCAGGAGCGCTTCGTAGTGCGCAAGAAGGCGTGCAGCCGTGGCGCCTTCGAAGAGATCAGTATTGTAATTCAGATGAATCGTCAGCCCCCCGTCGGCACGTTCTTCACACAGAAGGGACAGATCGAACTGCGCGCTGGTGGACGCTCTCGGATGCGGTGCGAACGTGACGGATCCGCCGAAGTCCGATACGCCGCTCGGCGCATTTTGAAGCGCGAAGAGCGTTTGAAAGATCGGACTACGGCTGGTGTCCCGTTCGGGAGCAAGTACGTCCACGAGCAGCGAGAGTGGCACCTCTTCATGCGCGAACGCTCCGAGCGCGCGCTGCTTCACTTCATTCAAGAGCTGTAAGACCGTCGTGTCACGCTTCCAGCTCGCGCGCAGCGGCAGCGTATTGACGAACATGCCGATGAGACCTTCCGTCTCGGGATGCACCCGTCCTCCGACAGGGGTCCCGACGACGACATCGCGTCGACCCGTCTCCTGCGAAAGGAACGCCGCGTACGCAGCGAAGAGAACCATGAACAGCGTGCCTCCCTCTCGAAGAGCGAGAGCGCGAAGCGGCTGTAAGACGTCTGCGGGGAGCTCGACCTCTAGGGCGCTACCCGAAAACGTCTGGACTGCCGGGCGTGGCTTGTCCACCGGCAACTCCAACACGAAGGGCGCTCCCGAGAGCTCATCTTTCCAAAACTTCACTTCGCGATCGAGTCTCTCTCCCGAGAGCTCACTACGCTGCCACGCTGCGTAATCCGAGTACTGCGCCGGCAAATTCGGAAGGTTCGGCTCTTTCCCCGTCGCATAGGCCGCATACGCCTGGCCGACCTCGCGTACCAGAATTCCCATCGACCACCCGTCTGTCACGATGTGGTGGACCGACCAGACAATCAGGCTCTCCCGTTCGTCGACACGGAGTACGCATACTCGGATCGGTTGCTCTTTCTCGAGCTCGAACCCACGATCGCAAAAGGCCGCGGCTCTCCGGTTGATCTCGTCCGGTGAGGCACTCGCAGCGTCTTCCAGTGTGACGACGTCCTCGGCCGGATGAGGACGCTGGAAGACGCCCGAGTCACGGACGTAAAACCGAGACCGCAAGCTCTCGTGTCGTTCGACGACGTGCGCGACCGCACGACGAAACACGTCGAGTCGAAAGTCACCGCGAACCGAGATGATCTGCGAGAGGTTGTAAGCCGCTCCGCCGCTGCTGAGTTGGTTGAGAAAGTAGAGTCGGTCCTGGCTGTAGGACGTCGCGAAGTCGCCGTTCTCCGCCTGCGCTTTGGGCAAGCTTTGGCGCTCGCGCGTGGTTTTCTTTCCACGCGTTTTTGCGCGCAGCTCCAGGAGCTGTTCGCGCGTGAGTGATGCGAGTTTGTCCTTGCGCTCACTCATTCGTCGGCGTTTCCGTCTTCGACCGAACGTTTTCTTCGTCGCTGCGTTCGATCACCTCGTCGATGTCGTCTTCGCTCGCTTGCTCCAACACTTCCGCGATCATCAGCTCTTCGAGTGCGGTTGCGAGCGCTTCGACGGTGGGCGTCTCGAACACTTGCTTCAACGTGAGCTCTAGCTCCAGCTCTCGGCGCAGGTTGGACACGAGGCGCATTGCCAGGAGCGAATGACCCCCGAGCTCGAAGAAGCTCGAGGTCGCACTCACGCGTTCTTGCCCGAGCAACTCGCCGAACGCGTTCGCCACCGTCGTCTCGAGCTCGGTGCGCGGTGCGACGTAGACTTCCGCTGCCGCCGTACGCTCCGGCTTCGGAAGCGCCTTGCGATCCACTTTGCCGTTCGTGTTAAGCGGAAGCGCGGCCAACACCGTCAGTGTCGTCGGCACCATGTAGCCCGGAAGTCTCTCGTTCAGCGCTGCGCGAAGCGCCTCTGTGCTCGTCTCGGAGCCCTTCGACAGCGTTACGTATCCCGCGAGGTACTTTTGCTCCGCCGTCTCCTCGCGAAGCACCACCGCCGCGCCACTCACCCCCGGCAGCGAGGCGAGCACGCTCTCGATCTCGCCGAGCTCGATGCGGTAGCCGCGGAGCTTCACCTGGTGGTCCACGCGCCCCAGGTACTCGAGCGCCCCCGTCGCCAAACGACGCACGCGATCGCCTGTAAGATACATACGTCGTCCATCGCTCGCGTACCGATGCGGCACGAAACGCTCCGCCGTCAGATCTGCGCGCCCCACGTAGCCGCGCGCGAGCCCATGACCGCCGATCGCGAGCTCACCCGCACGACCTGGCCCCACTTCAGAAAACGTCTCGTCGAGCACGTAGAGCTCCGTGTTCCACAACGGACCACCGATGCGAACGTCTCCCTCTTCGAACGCCAGCGCGCCCGACCAGATCGTCGTCTCCGTCGGCCCATAAACGTTCCAAGTCTTTTGGGGCAGCGACGCGAAGCGCGACGCCAGTGTCGCAGGCACGGCCTCGCCACCGCACAAGAGCTGCGGACCCGTTCCGCTCCAACCGCTCTCGAAGAGCGCTTGATACGTCGAGGGGGTTGCTTGAAAGAGACTGATCCGCTCACGCGACATTTGCTCCGAGAGCGCCAGCGCATCCTTCGCCGTCTCTTCGGTCGCGATCACCGTCACGGCACCGATGGTGAGCGGCAAGAACAACTCCAGCTCCGAGATGTCGAACGACACCGTCGTGATCGCGAGAAGCCGATCCCGCTCGTTGGCCCCGAGCAGCGCCTGCATCGAACGAAGATGATTCATCAGACCTCGGTTCGTCACCGCGACGCCCTTCGGCTCTCCTGTCGATCCCGACGTGAAGAGAATGTAAGCGATTTCTTCAGGATGCGCCGCCACCTTGCGCGCGTGCGCATCCGCTCGCGCTTCTCCTTCGACGACCGCGCTTGGCGTCAATTTTGCGCCTTCCCAAAAATCCGCCGCACCTTCATCGGCTACGAGCACAGCGACGTTTGCGCGAGAAAGAATGTAACTCCGACGGGACTGCGGCTGCTCGGGATCGAGTGGAAGATACGTGCGTCCTGCCGCGCTCGCTCCTAGGAGTGCGGCGACGAGCTCGAGCGAGCGCCGAAGTTGCACGGCGACGGCGCCCGCCGGGCTCCGTGCGAATGCATCCGCATAGGCTTCGGCACGAAGGCGAAGTTCCTCGTATGTCCACGACGCCGCGTTACACCGAATAGCCTCATGCCCAGCGCGAATTGCAGCTTGCGCCGCGAAGGCACCGTAGAGGGTTTCCGTCGGCGAGACCGCATGTCGCGTAGCGTTCCACTGTGCGTCGTAGGCAATTTGCGCGGAGTCCGTTGGGGCTCCCAGCGCATCCGCGGTCGACGCCGACAAGTTGGGATGCGTGAGGATCGCCACGTACTGCGCGAGGAGACGCTCTGCGGTCGATGGCTCGAAGAGATCGACATTGTAGGTGAGTGCAAGATCGATCGGCCCCGCAGAAAGCTCTTCGCACGAGAGCGCGAGCTCGAACTGTGCGGTCGTGATCTCGCTTGCGAATGGCGAGAAGTGAACGCCCTCTCCGAAGCTCCCCTCTCCATTCGGTGTATTATGCAGAGTAAAGAGGGTCTGAAAGATGGGGCTGCGACTCGTGTCACGCTCTGGCGCAAGCGCTTCGAGTAGTTTCGCGAGCGGAACTTCTTCGTGGGCGAACGCACGAAGGCTGCGATCCTTCACTTCTTGGAGCACCTCGACGAACGTGGCGCCGCGTCGCCAAGAGGCGCGAAGTGGGAGCGTGTTCACGAACATCCCGATGAGGCCTTCTGTCTCGGGATGGACGCGGCCAGCAACGGGCGTGCCGATCACGACGTCTCGTCGCGCCGCTTCCTTCGAGAGCAGCACCGCATATGCGGCGAAGAGCACCATGAAGATGGTTGCCCCTTCTTGGTGAGCCAGGGCGCGGAGGCGTTCGACATCTTGAGCAGTAAGCTGCGCGAAGACCGCCGCACCTGCGTAGGTCAGCATCGCTGGACGCGGCTTGTCCGTCGGGAGATCGAGCGCAAGCGGCGCTCCTTCCAGCTCTTTCTTCCAATGCGTCAGTTCGCGTTCGAGTCGCTCGCCGGCAAGTTCTGCACGCTGCCACGCAGCGTAGTCCGCGTATCCCACGGCGATCGGAGCATGTGTGGGCGAGCTTCCCTTCGCGTACGACGCGTACGCTTCACTCACTTCGCGAACGAGAAGTCCCATCGACCAGCCATCCGTCACGATGTGGTGCAGCACGAACACGAGAACTCGCTCGGTCTCGTTCCGAACGTACACGCGCGCGCGTAGCAACGGACTCGTGCCTAGGTCGAACCCGCTACTTATTTCAGCGGCGATCTCATCGCGAAGCTTCACCTCGTCCCACTCGTGCGCGTTCGCTCGTGAGACCAGATTCGGCGGAACATCGTGGACGCTCAAGGACACCAGCCCGTCGCGCTCGACGAAGCTAGTCCGCAAGCTCTCGTGACGTCCCACCACGTACTCCACTGCGCGTGCGAACAATGCCATGTCGAAACTGCCGCGCACGAGGAGAACGGTCGGAATGAGATAGGCGGTCATCCCCGGCGAGAGCTGATCCAAAAAGTAGAGGCGTTCCTGGGCGTACGAGAGTGGAAGGTGACCTTCGCGCGACACACGCGGAATGTGTGAGGTGGTGGTGCGCGCCAGCCCTGCAATCGAGCTCGCGAGCCCCTCGACGGTTGGGGTATCGAAGATCTGCTTCAGCGCTAGATCCACCTCCAATGTCTTTCGAAGACGGGACACGAGCTGCATCGCCAGGAGCGAGTGGCCGCCGAGCTCGAAGAAGTTGGAGGTAACGCTCACGGACTCTCGGTTGAGCACGTGACGGAACACATCTGCGATTGCTTCCTCGGTGGGAGTGCGCGGCGCGACGTACAGCGACTTCGCCGATACGTTGGGCTTGGGGAGCGCTTTGCGGTCGAGCTTGCCGCTCCCATTCAAGGGAAGCGCGCTCAGCACCGTCAACGTCGTCGGCACCATGTACGGAGGCAATCGCTGCGCGAGCGAAGCGCGAATCGATTCGCCGGCCTTCTCCTCCGTCGTTCCCGAAGACGAGTCGAGCCACACGTACGCCGCGAGGTACTTCTGTCCCGGCACATCTTCGCGCAATACCACCGCCGCTCCGCTCACGCCCTTCACCGACGAGAGCACGCTCTCGATCTCACCGAGCTCGATGCGAAACCCACGCAGCTTGATCTGATGATCCAACCGCCCGAGGTACTCGAGCTCACCGGCCGCGTTCCAGCGCGCCAAGTCGCCCGTCCGATAGAGACGCGCACCCTCTTCCGCATCGTCCGAAAATGGATCGGGCACGAAACGCTCCGCCGTCAGATCCGCGCGCCCCACATAGCCGCGCGCGAGCTGCACGCCGCCGAGACAGAGCTCGCCTGCGCTTCCGCGCGCCGCACGCCGGAATTCGCCGTCCACGATGCGCGTCGTCGTGTTCCACACCGGGCGCCCGATCGGAATCCGCCGACTCGACGGGACCTCCGTCGCTTCCCACACCGTCACGTCGACGCTCGCTTCGGTCGGACCGTAGAGATTCACGAGGCGCGACTGCGGAAGCTTCTTCGCCACGCCTTCCACCTGCTCCACCGTCAACGCCTCGCCGCTCGCAAAGATGTGCCGGAGCGAATGACCCAACTCGGCGTCGCCCGCTTCCAAGAGAAACGCGCTCAGCATCGACGGCACGAAATGCGTCACCGTCACTCCCCGCGCACGCATCAGCTCCAGCAAGTACCGCGCGTCGCGATGACCTCCTGCCTTCGCGATCTCGAGACGCGCTCCCACCGCCAGTGGCCAGAAGAGCTCCCACACCGACACGTCGAAGCTCGAGGGCGTCTTCTGCAAGACGACGTCCGACGGCGAAAGACCATACGCCCCGTGCATCCACTCCAGGCGATTGCGCATCCCGTCGTGCGTGTTGCCCACGCCCTTCGGTCGACCCGTCGAGCCCGAAGTGAAGATCACATACGCGAGCTCGTTTCCGTGGAGCACGGGCGCCGTCCACTGCTCTGGCTCCCGCCATGCCCCGTCGAGCGACACTTCCACCGCGCGCAAGCCCCACGCCGAGACACTCGGAGCGTCCCCTTCCTTCACGACGATGACCTTCGCCCCTGCGTCCTTCACCATCTCGCGAAGGCGCGCCTCCGGAAGCTCCGGATCCAAGGGCACGTACGCCGCTCCCGAAAGCACGATGCCCCACACCGACAGGACGAGCTCCGCACTTCGCTCGAGCCGCACGCCGACGACACTTCCACGACCTACGCCCGCGCTGCGAAGACGGTGCGCGAGCTGCTGCACGCGCGTCGACCACGCCGCGTACGTGTACGAGCGCTCGCCGTCTTGCACCGCCAACGCGTCCGGCGTCTTCTTCGCCTGCTCGAGCAGCATCGACGGCAAGTAGCTCCACGTCGTCGGGACGCTCTCGCCCGACTCCGCCTTCGTGAGCTCGCCGCGCTCCGCATCCCCCACCGAACCTGCGTATACCGACGCAACTCTCTCGGATCGCGACGCCACGCCGAGCGCGTGGAGCCACCGCTCGTACCGCTTCAAGAGGCGCTCCGCCGTCGACGCTTCGAAGAGATCCGCATTGTAGTGCAGATGGACAGACAGACTTCCGTCCGTTCTCTCTACTCCCACGACAGATAGATCCAGAAGCCCGCTCGCCACGTTCCCCGCTTCCTTCGACACGAGCGCGAACGACGTCTGAAACAAGGGATGACGACTTGCATCGGAATCCGGCGACAGCGCTTCGGCAAGTGCCGTGAACGAGACGCCTTCGTGCGCTTGCGCGCGCGCGTGACGCGCTTTCACATCTCGCACGAGCTCGCCGAAGGTCGCATCCCGCGTCCACTCCGCGCGCAGCGGCAGCGCATTGTTCTCGCCGGCGGAGGACGCTACCCCCACGACGATGTCGCGCTTCCCCGTCTGCTCCGACAAGAGCACGACGTACGCGGCCAAGAGCACCACGGAGAGCGGCGCATTTTCTTCCTTCGCAATCTTTCGCAGCGCGTCCGAGTAGCTTGGCGAAAGGCGGGCTTCGGCGGTCGCGCGCGCGTCGCCGGCTCGCGCCGGGCGCGCCTTGTCCGTGGCGAGCTCCAGCGTCAACGGCGCCCCGGCGAGCTCCGCCTTCCAGTAAGCCATCGCCCGCGCAGAACGCGCGCGCGCTCTGGCCATGCGATGCCAGTCCGCGAGCGCTGGCGGCAATTGCTCCTCGGCTTCGATCTCGGCCTTCGACGCGTCATTGGCCACGAGCCGTGTCAACACCATCCCGTAGAGTTCCGCGACAGCCGCCGCCTCCTCCTCGGATCCGATCTCGGGATCGAGGGTCAACTGTATCGAGAGTGCAGCCCCCTCCTTTACGGCGGTAAGACCGTAGGGGAAATTGGTCTGCTCGAACTGAGAGCCCGCCTCGACGCTCACCTCGGTCTCGTCGGCGAGCTGTCCGTAGACGTGGAAGTCGACGAAGTTGAAGAAGCTTTCGAGGAGCTCCTCCCCTCCTCGCTTCATCTTCGCGAGCGGGTAGCGCCGGAACGGAAGCATCTCGACTTCCTGTGATTGGATCGAGCGGACGAGTGTGCCCCAGCTCACGCCGTCGACTGCCTGGCGCAGCGGGACGGTATTCAAGAAGAGCCCGAGCACTTCCTCGCCTCCAGCTATCTCCGCGCGACCGTGCGTGACGACGCCCGTGACGACTTCAGCGCTACCCGTCAACGCCCCGACGATCGTGACGTGCACGGCGAGCAAGACGCTCTTCAGGCCGATGCCTTCGCGCTTGGCAAACCCGAGCACGGCGTCGAACGTCTCTGGCGACACCCGACTTCGACCCGTCACGATCTCCCCTCGCGCAAATGCTCCGCGAGCATGAGCGCGGCGCCGCGGAAGCGGAGCCATCGCGCGCCCCGCGAGACGTCGTTGCCAAAAGACCGAGGCCGTTTCCGATTCGATCGCCGCTCGCTCCATCGCGACGAAGTCGCGGAATGTCGTCGCCAGTGCGGGCGCCGTAGGCAGCGCTTCGCCACGTCGAAGACTCAGGTAGCCCTTCATCAATTCGGTGAGAAAGGCCGCGACGCTCCATCCGTCGAGGATGGCGTGGTGAAACGAGAGCACGAGCTCCCATCGTTCGTTGGAGAGCCGAAGGACGACGAGCCTAAATAGAGGGGCTTTCGCCCAATCGAAGTTTACGTGTCGCTCTTCGTCGAGCCAGCGCGTGGCGGCTCGATCCGGATTGACCTCTGCGCGCAGGTCGATCACGTGGAACGGGGACGCCACTTCGGAATGGACGAGCTGCAGCGGCTGCTCGAATCCTTCGAGGGCGAACGACGTACGCAGGATGGCGTGTCGCTTCACGACGGCTGAAAGTGCGTTACCGAGCGCCTCCGCATCGAACTCCATGTGAAGGCGGTAGCTGAAGACGTCGTGATACATCGCGTGGCCCGGCGCGAGGGTCGCGTGGAAGACCATTCCCGCCTGAAGAACACTGAGTGGATACGCGTCCTCGACGCCCCGAGGAAGTTTCGCGAGGTCGGTGGCGTGCACACCCGCAAAGCGACGCGTCGTCGACCAATCGCTGTTTGCGTCCGCGCGGTTCGCGATTGCGAGGCGTGCGATCGTCGGATGCTCGAACAGTTGCTGGAGACTAAAGATGAGGTCGTGATTTTTCGCCTTTGCGACGACACGCATCGAGTGGATCGAATCTCCGCCGAGGCTGAAGAAGTTGTCCTCGACTCCCACGCGCGGGACGCCCAATACTTCTGACCAGATCTCTGCGAGCACCGACTCTGTCTCGGTGCGCGGCGCGACATAAGGCGACGTGGCGGCGACGCTCGGCTTGGGGAGCGCTTTGCGGTCGAGCTTGCCGCTCGCATTCAAGGGAAGCGCGCTCAGCACCGTCAACGTCGTCGGCACCATGTACGGAGGCAAGCGCTCTGCGAGCGAAGCGCGAATCGATTCGCCGGCCTTCTCCTCCGTCGTTCCCGAAGACGAGTCGAGCCACACGTACGCCGCGAGGTACTTCTGTCCTGGCACATCTTCGCGTAATACCACCGCCGCTCCGCTCACGCCCTTCACCGACGAGAGCACGCTCTCGATCTCACCGAGCTCGATGCGAAACCCACGCAGCTTGATCTGATGATCCAACCGCCCGAGGTACTCGAGCTCACCGGCCGCGTTCCAGCGCGCCAAGTCGCCCGTCCGATAGAGACGCGCACCCTCTTCCGCATCGTCCGAAAATGGATCGGGCACGAAACGCTCCGCCGTCAGATCCGCGCGCCCCACATAGCCGCGCGCGAGCTGCACGCCGCCGAGACAGAGCTCGCCTGCGCTTCCGCGCGCCGCACGCCGGAATTCGCCGTCCACGATGCGCGTCGTCGTGTTCCACACCGGGCGCCCGATCGGAATCCGCCGACTCGACGGGACCTCCGTCGCTTCCCACACCGTCACGTCGACGCTCGCTTCGGTCGGACCGTAGAGATTCACGAGGCGCGACTGCGGAAGCTTCTTCGCCACGCCTTCCACCTGCTCCACCGTCAACGCCTCGCCGCTCGCAAAGATGTGCCGGAGCGAATGACCCAACTCGGCGTCGCCCGCTTCCAAGAGAAACGCGCTCAGCATCGACGGCACGAAATGCGTCACCGTCACTCCCCGCGCACGCATCAGCTCCAGCAAGTACCGCGCGTCGCGATGACCTCCTGCCTTCGCGATCTCGAGACGCGCTCCCACCGCCAGTGGCCAGAAGAGCTCCCACACCGACACGTCGAAGCTCGAGGGCGTCTTCTGCAAGACGACGTCCGACGGCGAAAGACCATACGCCCCGTGCATCCACTCCAGGCGATTGCGCATCCCGTCGTGCGTGTTGCCCACGCCCTTCGGTCGACCCGTCGAGCCCGAAGTGAAGATCACATACGCGAGCTCGTTTCCGTGGAGCACGGGCGCCGTCCACTGCTCTGGCTCCCGCCATGCCCCGTCGAGCGACACTTCCACCGCGCGCAAGCCCCACGCCGAGACACTCGGAGCGTCCCCTTCCTTCACGACGATGACCTTCGCCCCTGCGTCCTTCACCATCTCGCGAAGGCGCGCCTCCGGAAGCTCCGGATCCAAGGGCACGTACGCCGCTCCCGAAAGCACGATGCCCCACACCGACAGGACGAGCTCCGCACTTCGCTCGAGCCGCACGCCGACGACACTTCCACGACCTACGCCCGCGCTGCGAAGACGGTGCGCGAGCTGCTGCACGCGCGTCGACCACGCCGCGTACGTGTACGAGCGCTCGCCGTCTTGCACCGCCAACGCGTCCGGCGTCTTCTTCGCCTGCTCGAGCAGCATCGACGGCAAGTAGCTCCACGTCGTCGGGACGCTCTCGCCCGACTCCGCCTTCGTGAGCTCGCCGCGCTCCGCATCCCCCACCGAACCTGCGTATACCGACGCAAGCGCCTCCGCTCGCGACGCCGTGCCAAGCGCGTGGAGCCACCGCTCGTACCGCTTCAAGAGGCGCTCCGCCGTCGACGCTTCGAAGAGATCCGCATTGTAGTGCAGATGGACAGACAGACTTCCGTCCGCTTTCTCCGCACACTCGAGAAGCAGTTCCAATCGCGCGCTCGTCGTCAACGGCTTTTCGCCCTCGGAACGAAGCTCGAAGCCCGCTTGAAAGAGCGGATGGCGACTCGTGTCCGGCTCCGACACCAGCGCTTCGGCGAGGCCCGCGAGCGAGACGTCCGCATGCGCTCGCGCCTGCACACAACGCGCTTTCACATCTCGCACGAGCTCGCCGAAGGTCGCATCCCGCGTCCACTCCGCGCGCAGCGGCAGCGCATTGTTCTCGCCGGCGGAGGACGCGATGCCCAGGACCACATCCCGCTTACCCGTGGAACCGGACAAGAGAACCGCGTACGCCGCCAAGAGAACGACGAAGAGCGACGCGTCTTCTTCCTTCGCAATCTTTCGCAGCGCAGCGATCGCGTCTCGCGAGACCTGCGACGCCGCACGCCCTTCCGCTTCCCCAAGATGCGCCGCGCGCGCCTTGTCCGTCGCCAACTCCAGCGTCAGCGGCGCCTTCGCCAAGGTCGACTTCCAGTACGCGTCCGCGGCTTCGCCCGCGACGAGTGACTTGACGAGCGAGAGCGACGAAAGCTCGGCTTCGGCTCGCGAAGACGACAGCTCGCGAATTCCAGCGACGAGCGACGTTCCGAGCGCCGTCACGTGCGCATCCGAGAAGCGCGCTGCGTCGTACGACAAGTCGATGCGGAGCTCGCGGCCCACCGCCGCAGTCACCGTGAGGGCGTAAGAGGTCTGCTCCTCGGCCTCGACCGCTTCGACTGCGGGGCCTCCGAGCTCCCACTCCGTGGCGTCGCCGATCGGGTAGTTCTCGAAGACGAGAATCGTTTCGAAGAGTGCATTGCCGCGCGGAAGTTCGCTCCATGCTTGCACTTCGCTCAGTCCCACGTGCTCGTGCTCGCGAAGGACCGCTTGTCGTGTCTGGAGATCTTTCAACCACGTCCCGACCGCGCTCGAAGGATTCAACTTCACGCGCAAAGGAAGCGTGTTGATGAAGAGACCCACTGCGCTCTCGATTCCCCGCACTTGCGCAGAGCGACCCGATGTCGTGACGCCGAAGAGCACGTCTCTCGTCCTCGCTTGCGCTCCGAGGACGAGGCCCCACGCCGCTTGGAGAAGCGTGTTCACCGTCACATTGGCGTCACGAGCCTCGCGCTGCAGGGTTCGCGTCTGCTCGGGATCGAGCGACCACGATGCGCGCGCAGGGCGAGACACGAGGCCCCCTTCCGCCGTTCGGGGCGCGCTCGTGAGGCCCTCGAGTCTTGTCGCGGCCTTCACGCCGAGTAGCTCGGCGCGCCATTCACGCTCGGCCGTTTCCTTGTTCCGCTCTGAAAGCCACGAGAGGTATCGCCCATACGTTTCGTCGCGTTCCACTCCGGGCGCGCGCCCCGCGTCGAGCTCTACGTAAGCTTTCAGTACCTCCCGCACGAGGAGAGGCACGGACCATCCGTCGACGACGACGTGATGCATCGACAGCACGACCCAACATCGTTCACCGTCGAGATGGAAGAGGCCGAGGCGAGCGAGCGGCGCCTCGCTGAGGTCGAAGCCTCGAAGGCGATCGCGCGCGAGATAGGCGTCCTTTTTCGACCGCAGCACTTCGGCGCCGGAAGCCTCGATGGCGCTCCACGCGGCTTCTTCGATCGGCAGCGCTACTTCCGCGTGCACCACCTGCACTCGTTCTCCGCTGCGCGTCACTGCGATTGCCGCGCGCAGTACTTCGTGACGGCCGAGAACCACTTCCCATGCACGCCGCAGGTTCGCGAACGATCGGATACCCTTGAGCGTCAGCGCGAGTTGCACATGGTAGACGCCGCTACCGCGGCCGGCTCTTTCCGTTTCGTAGACGAGACCGCGCTGAAGCCCCGTCAACGGCAGCAAGCTCTCGACCTCGAGTCCGCGCTGCTCGGCTCTCGCGGAGAGGCCATCGACTTCGTCTTGCGTCAGGGACAGGAGTGGAAAATCGGAAGGGGACGCCCACGATTCCTTCACGCCCGCGACGTGCTCGACCAACGCGCGAAGGTGCGCAAGGTAGCGCTCCGACCATTTCTCGGATCCCGCCTCGCGCGATGGAACGTCCCAGGTCACACGGAGCTCGCCACCAACGACGAGCGCGTTGATGGATGCCGCGTGCGAACGCAGCCGGTTCGCGTCGAAGGGCGCTCCCGCGCTCTCCTCCGCGAACCGGAACGCACTCTCTTCACCGAGTGCTCGGTCGAACTGACCAAGATAGTTGAAGACGACTTCACTCGTGCGGTGTGTTCCGAGCTCTTTACGCAGCTCCTCGCTTCCGAGCTTGCGAAGGACGCCGTATCCGAGCCCGCGACTCGGGATCGCACGAAGCGCGTCTTTGACGGAGAGGAGAGCGCTCCGCAGATTTCGATCGTCGATGGTCACGACTACCGGATAGAGCGACGTGAACCACCCGACGGTGCGGCTGACATCGATGGGGCCGCTTGCACGAAGCTCCGAGTCTTCTCGACCGTGGCCTTCCAAATCGAACTGCACGGTCGATGAGCCACTCAGTTCGCGCAACGTGAGTACGAGCGCCGTCAAGAGCAGCTCGTTCACTTCCAGCCGGCGCGCCTTGTTCGCGCCGTTTCGCTGGCCGCGAAGAAGATTCTCGGTTTCGGCCTTCGTCAGCGAAGCCTCGACCGCGCGGCTATCGCCGACGCGCCCAGGGCTCCCGTCGATCGTCCAGGGGAGTCGCTTCGTTCTTTCCCACGCTCGACTCTGCCAATACGAGAGCTCGCGCGTAGCAAATGAATCCACGGCGACGCGGAGCGCGTCCGACCACTGACGGTACGAAGTCGTTTTCGGCAGATGAGTGAGCGCGCGCCCGCCGGCGGCTTCTTCGAACCAACGTCCAATGTCCTCGAGCAAGATGCGCCAGGAAACGCCGTCGACGACGAGGTGATGAATCGCAAAAAGGAGCCGCGCGCTTCGGTCGGGTAGCCGCATCCAAGCGACGCGGACGAGTGGGCCATCGATGCGCATTCCCGTTTGGATGGCTGCCGCGATTTCCGCAATACGGTCGCGCAGTGCGGCGCCCTCGAGTGCTTCGAGGTCCGCCTCTTCGATATGCGCACGCGCTTCCTGGACGTCGAGAATCTCCTGTCGCCAAGAGCCATTCATCTCGCGCGTGAAGCGAGCCCTGAGCATGTCGTGCTGACGGAGCGCGGCGGACAGCACGTCTTCGAGCCGGCTCCGCGTCACCAGTTGTCCATCGCGGACTTCGAGAAGGACGGCTTGGTTGTAGTGATGCGCCCGCTCTCCGCCTTCGCTCTCTTCGAAAAACGTCCGCTGAATGGGCAAGAGCTCGACGGGGCCGACGAGCATCGCTTGTGCAGATCCCTCGGTTTCGTCTTCGCTCACGCGCGCGACCGAGGCGAGCGCGCGCAAGGTCTTCGCTTCGAACACTTCTCGCGTCGTCAAAAGGAGGCCGGCCGTTCGTGCGAGCGACACGACCCGCAGGCTCAAGATCGAATCGCCGCCGAGCCCGAAGAAGTTGTCATCGAGACTCACCTGCGCGACGCCCAAGACGTCCGACCAGATCCGCGCGAGGGTCGACTCCGCTTCGCTCCGAGGCGCGACGTAGGCCGCTGTCGTCGAGATTTCCGGCTTCGGGAGTGCCGCGCGGTCGACCTTCCCATTCGCATTCAGCGGCAAGCGCGGCAACACTGTCAGCGTCGTCGGCACCATGTACGAAGGCAGTCGCTTCGCCACCTCTTCGCGCACGCGCGACACGAACGCGCTCTCCGCTTCGCTCCCGTCCGCGCGTACCACGTAAGCTGCCAAGTACTTTCGACTCGCGTCCTCCGAACGCAACATCACGGTCGTCGCCGCGACTCCCGTCACTTCCGACAGCGCACGCTCGATCTCCCCTAGCTCGATTCGGTACCCGCGTAGCTTCACCTGTTGATCGCGACGCCCCACGTAGTCCAGACGCCCGTCCGTGCGCCACCGCACGAGATCGCCCGTGCGATAGAGGCGTCCGCCGTCACCCGCGGGATCGGGTACGAACCGCTCCGCGGTTTGCGCCGGGCTTCCTTCGTAGGAGTGTGCGAGCCCGAGCCCGCCCGTGCAGAGCTCGCCCACGGCTCCGCGCGGCAAGGGATGCAGCGAAGCGTCGAGCACATGAATCTGGGTTCCCGCAACGGGACGTCCAATCGGAAGGGCATCGCCGCGACAGTCTTCGAGCGACAGCGGCGCGCACGCCGTGAACGTCGTGTTTTCCGTCGGACCGTATCCATTGATGACGCGTCCGCCCGAGGTGAACCGTTCTAGCGCGCGACGCACCGACACCGCCGAGACGACGTCGCCTCCCGTAAGGAGCTGCTTCACGCGTTCGAAGCCCGAGAACCCGCTCTCGACGAGCTCCGTGAAGAGCGCCGACGTGAGCCACAGCGTCGTCACTCCGTGCTTCGCAACGAACGCACCGAGCGCGTCGTGCGAGGTTCCTTCGCCAAACACCGCGAGCGTGCCGCCACGAAGCAGCGCGCCCCATACCTCGAGCGTCGACGCATCGAAGGCGAGCGCCGAGGCGTGCAGCACTACTTGCGACTCGTCGAACCGCGCATAGCTCGTGTCGCGGACGAGCCGCACGACCGCGCGCTGCGGAACGAACACCCCCTTCGGCTCCCCCGTCGAGCCCGACGTGAACATCACGTACGCTCCTGACTCGGGATGCGCCACGCGACGAAGCACACTCGGGGCCCCCTCACGCACGCCTTTTTCCACCTCCGCTCGCGTAAGTCGCAGCCGCGCGCCCGACAGCGTGGCAATCTTCTCGCGACGCTCTTCCGGCGCGTGCGTGTCGATCGGCACGAACACGCCGCCGGCCCGTAGTACCC
>JAHFDV010000054.1:8110-19286 GCA_023248815.1 Myxococcales bacterium | reverse complement strand
CGTGAATTGCTCGGGGCTCATATAGGGAGGCGTTCCGAGGACCATGCCCATCATCGTGAGCTTCTGCTCGTTGGGATCGCTCTCGGAGCTACGCTTCGCGATCCCGAAGTCGAGTACCTCGACCCAGTCGCGTTGACCGGGACGCTCGCACAAGACGACGTTGTCGGGCTTCAGATCGCGGTGAACGATACCGCGCGAATGCGCTTCCTCGAGCGAGCCCGTCACCTGATCGAGAATCTTCTTCACGCGTTCGGGAGCAAGCGCGCCATCTTTTTCGAGCACCGTTGCCACGCTTCGTCCTTCGACGAATTCCATGACGATGTAGAGGGAGCCGTCATCGGACGAGCCGAAGTCGAACACTTGAATCGTATTCGGGTGGTGAAGCTGCGCGACGATTCCGCACTCGCGCTCGAAACGTGCGCGCACTTTGGGATCGCTCGCGATCTCTTTGTGGAGCACTTTGACGGCGACCTGTTTGGAGGCGTCTCCGAGCTTTTGCTCGCCGAGATAAACGGCGCCCATTCCGCCTTCACCGAGAAGACGTGTGAGCCGATATTTTCCGGCGATCTGTGTGCCCACGAGGGCGGCTGCGGCGCTTGGTTCGTTCACGAATGCCTCGTTCCGTCGACTACGTCTTCACTCCCCCCGTAAGACGGCCGAAGGGCATCGAGGATTCTAACTGATTTCGTTCGCGGAGAGCGCATTTCGAGCTCCCCTGCGCCGGCTAGCGAGCCTCCCATCTGCGCAGTGTTCTTCGTGATTTCGACAATCCGACTGCGCGTTGCGAACCGCAGCAAAGATCGATCGAGGTAAACGGGTCTTACGGAAGTGCGTCACGTCCGCCATCCACGCTGCTTCCCGGAGGCCAGGGCAGATTCCACCGGCGATCGGTTCCGCGATCCCAGAGCTCCAGGCGGGTTCCGCGAGGCGTTGCCGGAAAGAGGACGCCGATGCGACTCGTGAGGTGCCTCGTGACGGAAGGCGGACGCTTTGGCCCAGCGTCCTCTGCCTCGATGAGAAGAGGGAAATCGAAGCGCACGCGTTCGATCAATGTCGGACCTTCGTAGAGCTCGAGCGCAAAACGTCCGATCGCGCGCGCTGATTCGACCGGCGCCTTCAGCGTCTTTTCCGAGACCGAGAGCAATTGCACGTCCCCTGCGCGGTATTCGAGATCGAAGACCCATTGCCGAGAGCTGACGAGCGGCGTCGGATCAGGCGGCGTCGATTTCGGGATCGTATCGAACGCGGGCTTCTCCTTCTTCGGCGCAGCGAGCGCTTCGCCAACGGCAACCTCACCGACGACGAAGATCGCGGGCGCAGCCAAGAGCAGCGTGAACAAGACCGCGCGGCGATTCTTCGAGCTTCGAGAAAGCATGACCCTGAGAAAGCATAGATCGATCGAGCGCGCCCGTTAACCTTGGCTGGCGAATGGCAATTTTTTCGCGGCTTCGAGAGCATTCAGATCGCCACCGACCATCTCCCAGAGATCGCCGAAAGACTTCGGAACGGCCGCAACGATCTCGATCGTGACTTTTTCCATCTGAAGCTGAACGCGGGCGGCGTGCAGTGCGACGCGCGAAATCGAGGCGACCCTTCCGACGCTCGAGGTGATCGTCTTCATTCCTCCATAGGTGGAGTCGCCGAGAAGGGGAGCGCCCGCGTGGCTGGCATGCAGACGGATTTGATGTGTGCGGCCAGTGATGGGCTGGAAGGCGAAGAGAAGGGCCGACGCACCGCCTCCATTTTTTGCGCCGAGAACGGGGATGCGCGCGATGACGCGATAGTGCGTCTCGGCCGCAACGGCGTCTTTGCCTTCGACTCGGCGTTCGCGCGGCTTTTCACTTCGACCGATGGCTTCGCGAAATGTCCCCTCGTCGGCGAGAGCTGCGCTCGAGCTACCGATGCCCAAGTAGCGCCTTCGATAATGACCTTCCTCGCGGAGGCTCGCGAGGAGGCGCCTTCCGTCGTCGGTCTTTGCGAAGAGAACGACCCCGCTCACTTCGCGATCTAGTCGCGAGGTCGGATGGAGATCACTCGAAGCGCCGATTGCACGTTTCGTGACTTCGGCGAGGGAATGTTCGCGTCCGGCGTGATCGGCAATCGTCGGAATTCCGACGGGCTTGTCGACGGCGACCCAGTCACGCTCCTCGCGCAAGATGACGGCGTCTTTGAGCTCTTCGCGGGGCCAAACGGTGACGAGCGCGCCATCGACTGCTGCAGCGTCGTCGAGCGCGGTGAGACGTTTGCGTCCGATGAAGACGCGCCCCTCGGCGATTGCCTCGGAGGAGTGTCCCGCTGCGCGCAGCTCGTTTTCTAGGCTTTCGCGCGATTCCAGAACGAAGCGAATCAATCGATTCGCTCGACCGTCCCGCGCGAGCCATCGACGCGAACGCGATCACCCGTACGCAAGAGGCGCGTGGCTCCTTCGACGTTGACCACCGTCGGAACACCGAACTCACGGGCGACGATCGTGGCGTGACTGAGCGGTCCACCCAACTCCGTGACGACGGCGCATGCGCTGAGAAACAGTGGCGTCCAGCCGACATCCGTCGTGTGGACCACGAGTACTTCGCCCGGCTTGAACTCGCCGAGCGTGCGCGCGGTGAGAATGCGCACGCTGCCCTCGACGACGCCGCTCGATGCTCCAATGCCGCGAAGGACATCGGTTCCCAAGGGCGGCACGACAGCACCGTGAGGCGCTCCCACGAAGGACGGTGGCGGATCGGGGCGTTGCGAGTTGCGCAAAAACTCCGCGCGTCGCGTTTCGACGAGTGCGCGCAACTGGGTGTTCTCTTGCGAGAGCGCGTGCACGACCTCGTCGACGGTGAGAAAGAAGACGCTGCCGGGGGTGAGCGCGGCGTCGAGCCGCAAGAGGCGGCGATCGGCATCGAGAAATACTTCGCGCAAGAGTCCGAGCACGCGCGTCACCCATGCGCGCATGCGTTCGCGAAGCCGAGCGGATCGCTGCGCGCGCACGACAATGTGACGGAGCAACGTCTGTTCGACGATTCCGAGTTTGGGAATCACGCGCAGGAGCTCCTCTTCGGCCGAAGCGCGCGCCTTTTCGAGCGTGGCTTCGATGGGGCGTTCCTGACCGCGCAATCCCACGCGAAGCATCGTGAGGATGGGCGTCGGGTCTTCACGCCAACGCGGCATCGAGAGCTCGGCCTCCCGAACGGCGCGATCTCCGTAGAGATCGAGAAACGACAAAAGGGCTCGTTTCGTAGGCCCTTCGGGAATGGACGAAAGATCGACCGAGCCGTCGCGCGTCAGTACTTCTTGCGCCTCAGGCTCGCGCCGGGCGAGCTCCGAAATGCGCAAGATCGCAATCGCAGGGCGCGCGCTTTCGAGATCGCGAATCCCCGCCGTCAACAATTGCGCGAGTTGCTCTGCGCCGAAGGGAGTGACGCGAGCGATCAACATTTGCAAAATGAGGTGTGATCCGAGCGCACTCGAAGCGCACGTGAGCATCACCGTGCCGGTTCGTTCCAGAAATGTCTGCGCATCGCGAATGCGCCGCGCCACGCCCGCATCGGGCAAGATGCCGAGGTCGAGTGCGCGGTGCGCGCGAATGGTCGCGTCCGCATAGGCCTCGAACTTGGCGACGTCGGCGTCGAGACGAAGTTGCTCAGCGGCAAGCTTCGCGGCCGTAAACGGAAGGCGAAGAAAGAAGCCCTTGTGTGAGACGTCGTTGGTCTCTTCCGACAGAGAGTCCGGAGCCGGACATCCTGCGAGGTCGAGCAGCATCTTGGGATCGAGCCACGGCACTTGCCGCGCGATGCGCATGAACGAGCTGATGTTCAAATAGAAGCGGCCATACACGCTAGAGACGAGGCGCGCGTCCTTCGGCACCGAGCAGCCGAGCGCGCCGAATGCGCGTCGAAACCCCGTCTCGCTGAAAGCCCCCGCGACGGACCACGTGAGCGGTGTTGCGACGCCGGGAAGCGCTTCGCCGACGTTGGCGTTGCTCCACAGAGTGTTCTCGTCACCGCCCGTCGGAAATGCCGAGTGGCTCACGGGGCGCGCTTGGATGATCCACGTTTGCTTTGCGTCGCATGCGAACTCGACGTCCCACGAGTGACTCTCGAGCTTCTCGAGTCGCTTTGCGACTTCGGCGAGCTCGAGGAGCTGCGCGTCGCTGAGGCTTCTCTTGCCCGGGCTCGTGGAAGGGATCGTCGTGAGCAATCCGTTTCGGACGACGAGCGCGCTCGGCTTGTCGGAGACGATGGAGTGGACGATTCTTCCGCGTTGGTCCATTCGTAGAAGATCAGGATTCGAGACGCCGTCGACGACGGGCGCGCCGAGTCCGAAGCTCGCATTGACGACACGCTCGTTCTTCGGGCCGCCGATATCCGAAGCGCGCGTGAAGAGAACGCCCGCGGCTTCTGCCTCGACCATCACTTGGATGACGACGGCCATCGACACTTCGCGAACGCCGTGCGCCGAAAGATAGGCAAGTGCGCGTCCCGAGACGAGCGAGATCCAAACCGCGCGTACGGCTTCCTCGAGAGCCCCACGACTCGTGACGCCGAGGACGCTCGTCGCAATGCCCGCCATCGAAAGGAGCTGCCCGTCTTCGCACGTCGCGCTCGAGCGCACGGCGAGTCCCCAAGGCCGCGTTCCTTCGCTCTCGTTCCAGATGGTATCGAGATCTTCGCCGATGCCCTCGGGCAGAGGAGCCTCACGCAATTGCTCGCGCACTTTCGCGATGCGGTTTTCGCCCGTCTTGCTGCTTCCGATTCGAACGAGCGACGACGCGTCGACGGGGTGCGGCAAGACCTCGAGAGCGCGTTCGAAGGCCGACGATCGGAGGACCCAGCCATTGGGAACCGCAAATCCGTTGCGCATCAGCCATACGAGGCGGGACGCTTTTCCCCCCACGTCGCGCGAGGGATCGCTGCGCTTTTTAGCGAGCGCTGCGAGGGGTACGGATTCTCGCGCCATGGGGGCGAGTTTTATCACGTCGGCCCTTCTGTCACGTACTTCCGTGAAGTTTACCGCGCGTGAAAGAAAAGGAGCTCGTAGCTTCCGGGGCCGCGATTGAACGGATAATCGTGCGGTCCCGGGAGCTCGATGAATTCGCTTTTGAAGGCCGCGCCTTCGAGTGCCTTGGCGAGGCTCCGATTCCCATCACGGAAGTAGTCCTCGTCGCTCGTGAGAATTCGCACGGAGAGCGCGGGCTGCATGGAACGCGCACGTACCGCGCGTTCCAGCCACGTCGGCGTATCCGCCTGCTGAATCGCCCCCTGAATCGCGCCTACACGTGAGAACTCACGCGCGTATTTGAAGCCGACATAGAGCGCGACCGCGCCACCGAGAGAGACGCCGTCGATACCGATTCGACTCTCGTCGATCGACGTCTCTTTCTTGAGTCGCGGAAGGAGCTCGTCGACCACGAAGCTTGCATAGGCGTCGAGCTCCGTTGTTCCCTCGAGCTTCACGTCGGGCAAATAGGGACACGCGACGACGACCGGTCCGTAGCGATGGTCTGCAAGCTCACGATTGCGCTTCGCGAGGTGCGGGTCCGTGACGAAGCCGAGAAAGTCTCTGTTCGTGAGCGGCGGCGCCTGAACGCGATCGAGCGCGTGCAGGAGATCGTAGTCGCGAGGCCACCCCCACGCGCCGCGATCTTTGCCTTTCAGCGCCTCGCCGCGTCCATGCAGTGCGATGACGAGTGGAAGAGGCCCCCGCGTGTCGGGCACGAGCACGACAGCGCGACGTCCCGATGGGAATGTCCATTCGCGCGTGGCGATCGTGAGTTTCTGCGCGCTCGTGAAGGCGGGCGCGTCTGCGTCTCCGGCGGGAGTGTCTGCGTCTCCGGAGGAAGCGTCGGGGAGCTCGATTGCCGGTTCGTTCGTGCGAATCTGCGCCGTGGATTCAGGCGGCGAGTGCGTTTTTGTGCTTGATTTGCAGGCGAAAAACGAGCTGCAGGCGAGCGCGACAACCGTCTGCAACGAGCGCCTCATTCGGCTCGGCCTCTCTTCACTCGAGCTCAGGTGGCGCTTTTCCCGTCGCTTGAGTCACGAGCTCGCGCAGCTCGGGATCGCTCATCAACTTGTCGCGGAGCATTTCCCGAATCGAAGAAAGCTCCGATGCGGGGAGATGCTGCAAATGCTGAGTGGCTTCGTCGACCTTCGCGTCTGCATAACCGGAGACGTCGATCTCGCCGCGTCGCAATCGTGCGAGTGGGCTCGCGGCCGAGACACCTTCGGCTTGATTTGCAGACGCGGCTGCTGACGTCGCGCCGAGGTTGGCGGTTCTCTCGGTCGCGCTCTTTTCTTTCGCCGCATCGAGGTGCTCGGAGAACGCGCGCTTCGCTTCACTCGGCGCAACGTCACCGGTCGTCGGCGGGAGATTCGACGAAGGATCGACGGGAGGTTTTCGTTGAATCGTCATGACGGGGGCTCGCTTTCAGACGGTATCGTTCAATGAAGACGGGCGCAAACTGGCGCCCGTGCCTTTGCGGCCAGCGCTCAGCGAATGTTACCGATCGCGGTTTTGACGGTGTCGTGCTCGGCTTTGAGCACGTTCGAGAGCGTCGAGAACGAACGGTTCTGGGCGTTCACCTGCTCTTGAATCTGCAAGTAGTAGAGATTCATCTCTTGCGCGTTTCGAAGCGAATCTTCGACGGCCGGCTCACTTCCCGTTCCCCCCGTGCCAGTACCCGTGCCCGCACCGGCCGATGGTCCTTCCGCGCTTCCGACTCCACCCGAAACGCCCGCGCTCATTCCCGAACCCGACGTTCCGAAGCTTGCTCCCGACCCGCTGCGCACGCTGACGCCGCCGCCGCGAACCGCGAGCGAAACGGCGCTCCCGCCCGGAAGAAAGTTCAATCCGAGCTCGACGCCGCGAACGAGTCCCGCGGCACTCGTCGCAAGGACCTGCGAAAAAGGCGTCTTTGCGGGCGTCGGACGCGGTTGGGAGACGGTCGCGAAGTAGGGCTGCGTGCGGATGTCGATGCTCATGGGGCTCCTCGAAATGGCCCGAAATTGGGCGCGTGAGAACCCATCGACCTCTCTCCGCGAATGGTTGCGGAAATTGCGCTGATCGCGCGAAAAAAAGAAACGGAGGCGCCTCGAGCCGAGCTCAGGTCAGCTTGGCGACGGCGTCACGGATGGCTTTGGCTCCCCGACGCAGCGTGTCTTCGCTCATCGCGAAGCTCATGCGCAAAAATCCTGGAGCCCCGAACGGCGTACCAGGAACCGTGACGACGTACGCACTCTCGACGAGGTACGTCGCGATCGCGAGATCGTCGGTGAGCACGTTGTCGCCGGCTCTTTTTCCGATGAGGCCGCGTGCGTCGACGAACGCGTAAAACGCGCCTTCTGGCTTCGGTACTTTGAGGCCGGGAATCGTGCTCAATTCTTCGACGACGACGTCGCGGCGCTTCTCGAACGCTTGACGCATCTTCTCGACGTCTTCTTGCGGACCCGTGAGCGCCACCAGCGCAGCGGCTTGCGCGAGCGCCGTCGGGTGACTCGTCGATTGCCCCTGCACGAGCTCACACGCGGCGATCACATTGCGTGGGCCGACGACCCAGCCGATGCGCCACCCCGTCATCGCGTACGCCTTCGAGACACCGTCGACGAGAAGAATGCGATCGCGCAGGTCTTTGCCGATGCCATAGAACGAGGCCGACGGGCGGCCGTCGAAAAGAAGTGCCGCGTAGATCTCGTCGGTGATGATCCAGAAGTCGCCTTCTTTACAGACGTCGAGAATCGCCCGCGTTTCCTCGGGCGAATACGCCATGCCGGTGGGATTGCAGGGCGAGTTGAGGATGATCGCTTTGGTCTTCTTCGAGATCTTTTTGCGAAGCGCTTCGGGGCGGAGACAGAAGCGATCTTCCGCGCTCGTTTCCACGAAGACGGGCGTCGCGCCCATCATGCGAACTTGCTCGGGGTAGCTCACCCAATAGGGAGCGGGGATGATGACCTCGTCGCCGGGCTCGAAGAGCGCCGTCGCGAGGTTGTAGAGGATGCTCTTGGCGCCCGTGCCGACACAAACGTTGTTCGGAGCGATGTCCGCTTCGGTGCGCGCTTTGATCGATTTTACGATCGCCTCACGCAAAGGCGCGATGCCGGGGACGGCGGTGTACTTCGAGACGCCTTTCCGCACGGCGGATTCAGCGGCGGCAAGAACGTGCTCGGGCGGATCGAAATCCGGCTCTCCAACCGTGAAGTTGAAGACCTCTTTTCCCTGCGCGCGAAGCTCGGCGGCGCGGGCGCTCATCGCGAGCGTGGCACTAGGGGCGACTACGTTTAGGCGTTCAGCGAGCGACTTTGACACGAGAGCATTTCTATCATGCTCTGACGCACTGCTTCATAGCCCCGCGAAGGCTCAGACTTCTTTTTTCTCGGGAGTCGCGGTGGCCGGCTCTTTTTTATCTTCGGCCTTCACGACTTCGTCGCCTTCTTTGAGGCCTTTTTTGAAGTTCGAGATGCCTTGACCGAGACCTTTACCAAGGTCGGCAATGCGGCCCGCTCCGAAGAACAGAAGCGCGACGCCAGCAATGAGGGCGATTTCGAGCGGTCCTAGATTACCCATCTCACAAAACCGTAGCAGCGCGTGGCAGCGAGAGCAACCTTCGGGAGAGCGCGCGGACAGAAGCGATGAGGAGTGCAACGGTCGCGGCGGGGACGACGCAAAGGAGAACTACACCGACCGGCGTGACGAGCGCGCTCGCTTCGCCGAATCGATCGAGTGATCGAAGCGTGAAAAAGAGGCTGGAAGCCGCGCCGAGACTCACTAGAAGCGCCATTCCGCGCGATCCCGAGCGTTGGCGAAAGAGCAGCGTGAGGGCAACGAAGCTCGCGAAGAACGTCCCCAGGGTGACGCCGAGCGCCCGTGCGGCGGGAGAAAGCGGTGAGGGGAGTGTCCACGAACGAAGCCCGCGAACGACGACGCGCGATGCCGTGACGGTGGCGGGTCCCACGAGCGATTGCACTTCGACGAGCGTCGCGTTGGTGAGGCTACTTCCCACCGACGCTTCACGGGCTGCGATCGGGAGGCCGCGAACGTTCATGAAGAAGAGCGGCGCGTCGCCGGGGCGGCAGAGCCACGACGCGTTGGCGAACGGAACTTCGACCATGGTGGGCTCCGCGCTCGCAGCGCAAGATGCGCGCGCTTCGCCGATCAAGTGATTCACGATCGTGCCGGGCTCACTGGCATCGCGCCCCGCGAGAAACGACGAGAGAAAGAGCAGCGCCGCAAGCGGAGTTGTTCGCGCTGCAATGCGAACGGCTGTTTTCACGGGTGAGACGCCGAAAAGCTCGCGCACCCGCGCCTCTCCCGAGGCGACTTCTGCGGATCCGCACAGGGCGAAACCGACGAGACATCCGATGACGAGCGCCACTTCGAAGGTCGCGGTAGCGAGGGATTTTGCGAAAATCCACGACACGGCGCGCGGCACTGCGGGGCTCACGAGCCACGGAAGCAGGCGGGTAATGACCGCCGCTCCGCCGAGGAAAACCGTGAAGAGCGTGCCGATGAGAGCGGCGCGGATGTAGCGCGCGAACACGTGCCTACCCTACCTGCGGAGCGCAGTTTCATGCTCACTGAAATAAAAGGGGGGTTGGGCTTCCATCGTCCTACCGAACTCGATAAGCTCGCCCACTCGCGGACGACCTAGTTTCGCGGACCACTTTTCCCAGGGACGACCATGACCACCTCGCGCCTTCGATTCCTTTCCTTCGCCACGTTTCTCGCGACGTCGATCGCCATTGGCTCTTCTGAGAAGACGGCTCTCGCCGAGGAAGTTTCGCCCGACGCCAAGGGGATCACGGGTGGCGTGATGCTCGGCGCCGAGATCGTGACCATTCCGATGGCCATTGCCGGCGTGAAAAGCGGCTGGGCATACGGAATTGGCGGCGCGGTGGGAGCCATCGGTGGCGGAATCGGAGGCTTCTTCATTGAGGACGCATCGACGGACGGCCGCGTGCCGACGTACATGATGGCCGGCGGCCTTGCGCTCCTCATCCCGGCGACCATCCTCGTTCTCAATGCGACGCGCTACCAGCCGGCCTCCAACGCCAGCGAAGATCGCGCTCCGACGAATCAGCCCGCGGCCGACCCAGGCGAGCGCGGAAAGAGCATCGTGACTCCCTCGGCAGGAGGCACCGTCGGCGGTTCCGTCGAGACCGCGCCCGCGACGCCCGCGCCTGCAGCCCCCGCGACCACTCCCGCTCCGTCGGGTGGACAGACGCCTCCGCTTTCGCTCATCGACTTCCGCGGTCCGAGCCTTCGTCTCGGCCTTCCCGTGCCGGAAGTTCGTCAGATGTACTCGCTCGCAGAACGCCGCTCGATGGGCCTTCCGCAAGCGACGGAGCTTCGTCTCCCGATCGTCCGCGGCACGTTCTAAGGGGCTTCGCCCGGCCGCGCGAGATCGCGCGCGTTGTTCCGCGTGTCTGCACGCAGGCCTCTGATGCGCTAGAGTTCGAGCGTGCGTACGTTCATCCTCGCCGCTTGCGCGCTACTTGCCGTTTCGTGCAGCGATCAAAAGATTGGGCCGCTCGCGTCGAACGGAAGCTTCGTTCGCCACCTTGCGACCTCTCCGAGTGACGGCCCCGCGCTCCGCTTGGAAATCACGAATGAGGTCTTTGCCTTTACGACCGCTCGGCGCGTCGTCCGCGGCAATCTCAAGACGGGCAATCAAGAGACGGTGGCGCAAACGGACGCCGAGGGAACCCTCGTCCCAACGGCGCTTGCTGCGATTGGAAGCGACGTTCACTTCGCCAAGCGCAAAGACGGATCGGTTGCGATTCGAACGGGTCGCGCCGGCGGCGCCAACGAGCTTCGCGCGTCCGTGCCCGACACGGGCGACCTCGCGCTGCTCGCGTCCGAAGATCAATTGTTCGTCGGCGAGCCGACGGGCTCGGTGATGCGCATCGCCGACGTTCTCCGCCCAGTCGCGACGGGATCCCCCGGCCCGTTTCAACTCGTCATCGATGATCAGCGCCTCATCTGGGCTGCAGAATCACCCACGGGCTCCTCGATCGAGCGCGTAACGCGTCCTGCGGGCACGGACCCCGCGAGCGAGCCACTCGTGCTTGCGGCGGCGGGAAGTCGATACGGCGGTCTCGTCCTTGACGACGCGCATTGTGTGTATTTTACAGATATCGCCAATGGCACCGTCAATATGGTCTGGAAAGACGGCGGATCGTACGAGGTGATGGCCAAA
>JAHFDV010000054.1:0-8100 GCA_023248815.1 Myxococcales bacterium | reverse complement strand
CGCATCACGCACAAGATTTTTGCGATGTCCGTCTATCCGCTTCCGACCGGCTACGAGAAGCCGCACACGCTCGTCTCCAATGTGGGCGACGTCACGGCGCTGCGCGTGCAGGACGGGAAAGTCTACTGGGCCGACGAAGACGGCATCTTCGCGCTGACGCAGCCGAAAGCGGCTCCGTTGCCCGCGCCAGAAGAAGAATAGCCGTACCAAAAAGCCTTCCGTGCGGCCGCTCGCAGGCGCTTGGGAGAGGTGCGAAGTGGTTCGCGCAGCTCGCGTTCAGTGATTGCGCGAGTCGCGCCTCGCGCTTCTTCATCGCCTTTCGGTCGGTGGGGGCTTCCGAAATGGTTGAGGACACTGTTACTCTGGTCGTTCGGAGATAGGAGGAGGTTCGGTGACACAAACATCGCAGCGCAGTGGTAAGTCGACCGACCCGATGCTTGGACGCGTCGTCGCGGGTCGATACCGACTCGAGGCACGCGCCGGCGAAGGTGGCATGGGCGTCGTCTATCGCGCACGTCACGTGCTCATCGACCGCGTCGTTGCTCTCAAGCTAATCCGCCCGGACCTCCGTGGTGAGACGCACCTTCGTGCATGGATGCTTCGTGAAGCACGCGCAGCCAATCGCGTCGACCACGCTCACATCATCGACATCCACGACATCGGCGAGACAGAAGACGGCGAGCTCTATCTCGTCATGGAATACCTCGTAGGCACTGCGCTTTCTGCGGAGCTCGCGCGTGGACCCATGGCGCTTGCACGCAGCATCGACATCCTCGAGCAGATGTGCGCCGCGCTCGGTCGCGCACATGACCTCGGCGTCGTCCACCGCGACCTCAAGAGCGACAACATTCTTCTCCTCACGCGCGGCGGTCGTAAAGACTTCGTGAAGATCCTCGACTTCGGCCTCGCGCATCTCGCGATGGACCCGCGTCTCGCGCCGAAGGGCGCAGTTTTCGGAACTCCCGAATACATGTCTCCGGAGCAAGCGCGCGGTGAAGAAGCGGGCCCGCAGAGCGATCTCTACGCGCTCGGCGTTCTCTTCTTCGAGATGATGACGGGACAGCTTCCGTTCCGCTCGAACGATCGCGAAACGCTGCTCGAGATGCAGCGCAAGTCGCAAGCGCCCAAGCCGCGCTCGATCAAGCCCGACGTGCTTCCGGCGGCCGAAGCGATCATCTTGAAGCTCCTCGAAAAGGAGCGAAAGAAGCGTTTTCAGGACGCTCACCATCTCCACGAAGAACTGAAGGGCCTCCAGCGTTCGATCCCGAGCAATGCTTGGGAAGTCGGTGCCGGCGGCGAAATGGCGGTTCCTCCTCCGCCCCCGCCACCCGAATCGCCGGGCGTCATTCAGTGGGCGAATCGCGCTGCGCTGTTCTCACGCATGGTGAGTCGCGCCTACCCGACGGGCAATGCGCCGCCAGACGTGCAGCAAGCGCTCGCAACTTCGTGGGATCTCGCTTCTCGTGCGAGCTCGCTCGAAGGTGAAGTCGCAAGCCTCACGCGCAAAGTCGAATCGCTCGAGCGTCGCGGTCGCGCCCTTCGCGCAGAAATCGGTCGTAAGGTCGAAGAACTCGCGCACGAAGAGTCGCGTGCGCTTCGCGAGCACACCGCCGAGCAGCACGAAGCCTCACGCGTCCGTGAAGTGCTCGTCGTCGCCGAGCGCGGAGTCATCGTCGCAAAGACTGCCGCCGATACCGCGGGAGCATTGCCGCCCCCGCAGGCGCGCCTTGCCTACGAAAAGTACGGCGCAGCCATGGCGCTCGTCGAAGCGCGCAAAGAAGTGTTGGCGGAGCGCGAGCAAAAGGCCGGCGTGAAAGAAGCCCATGCCCGCGAGCTTCGTCGCCAAATCGACGAGCTTCGCGCGCAGCTCTCTCGCTACGCGGAGGCTCTCGAAGAAGATCTCACGCACGGACGTGAGAAAGTTGCCGGACGCACGCGCGAAGGATTGCAGTTCGAAAAGTCCTTCAGCGAAGTCACCCAGCTTCTCGTTTCACACCTCAAGGGCAAGCCCGAGGTTCGTGACCTCATGCAAGACTTGATGGAAGCGATTCACGGTCCGAACCCCGCTCGCCCCGGACCCGACACGCGCGCTCCCTTGCCGGGATCTTCGGCCGCGTCTCCGCAAGTCCCGCTCTGAGTCGATCCTTCGGATCATCCCAATCGCCCGCGTCACTCGATGCTCGCTCCCTGCTGCGGTTCGCTGAACGAAGCATCCGTTCGCCACTCGATCCTGGAAAGAGCTCCCGCTGATTCCCTCGGGGTAGCCTCGAGCGAATCGCGGTTCACGAGCGGAATGGCACTGCCGCTTTCCGCGATCGACGATGACGAAGGCGCTGCGTTACCGAGCGCACTCCCTCCTGTCATCGACGCACACGTTCACCTGTTTGCGGACCCGCTTTTCAAAGCCATTTGGCGTTGGTTCGAAGCGTACGGATGGCCGATTCGCTACAAGCTGACGACGCCGGAAGTCTTGCAGTTTCTCTTTTCGCGCGGCGTTCAGCACGTCGTCGCACTTCATTACGCGCACAAGCCGAACATCGCGCGTGGCATGAATGCGTTCGTCGCGGAAGTCGTCAAGCAGAGTGGCGGGCGTGTCACGGGCGTTGCGACCGTGTTCCCGGGCGAGGACGATGCCGAAGGGATCCTCGAGGAAGGATTTGCGGCGGGGCTCCGCGGCGTGAAGATGCATTGTCACGTCCAGTGCTTCGCGCCCGACTCCGAAGCACTCTTGCCCGTCTATCGCGCGTGCGTGAAGCACGATCTCCCGCTCGTGATGCACGCCGGAAGAGAGCCCTCGAGCCCCGCCTACAAGTGTGATCCCTACGAGCTGTGCTCGGCCGATCGCGTCGCGCACGTCCTCGAAGCACACCCCAAGCTACGGCTGTGTGTGCCCCACCTCGGCGCCGACGAATTCACGGGTTACGAGCGCCTCCTCGAACGATTCGAAAACCTCTACCTCGACACGACGATGATGATGGCCGGCTACTTTCCCGTCGAGGTCCCGCAGCGCCTCCTCGACTGTCGGCCAGAGCGCATCCTCTTCGGTACGGATTTTCCGAACCTACCTTATGCGTGGGACCGTGAGATTCGGCGGATAGCCGCTACGGAAAAACGCGAGGAGCGGCTCGCCGCAGTTCTTTCGGGAAATGCGCGAACGCTCTTCGGTATCGCCTGAGGCACGGGACTCGCCCGCCAGCCACTGAACGGATTCCCTCGCCCACGCGCGCTTACCGAAGTGAGTGTGAAGACGTGCCCTTTCCTCACGAAGGTTGGTAACATCTACCTCCCTCGATGACGGAAGCGCGCGCACCTAGTGGCCTCCTTCAGTCGCCGCTCTTGACGCTGATCGAGACGCGTCTCGAGAGCGAGCGCGAGATCCTAGAAGTGCTCATCGGTCTCATGGCGCGCAGCCAGCTCGACCCACAACTTTGGGCGAATCTCCGCGCGGCGGCCGAGCGTGACTCTCGTCAGCTAGAGCTCGCACAGGCGTTCGAGGTTCTCTCGACCGATCGCAAGGTCCTTTCGCTCGCGCCACCGCTACGTGCCGAGTTCTTTCTCCAAGGCGCGCTCTTCTTCGAAGAGATCGTAGGAGACACCGAGCGCGCGATTAACTACGCCGAGCGCGCGCTCACGAGCTCGCCTCAGCATGAAGCTGCGGCTCAGATGCTCGAGCGCATTCTCGTCGACCTTGGCGACCGAACGCGCCTCGCCGAATACTATGTTCGTTCGGCACAACATCGAACGCGCCCCGAGAGCGCCGCGGTGTTGCGTCAGGCAGGGGCACTCTTCGAGGATCTCGATGCCGAACGCGCGATCGACATCTACGAGCGCATTCTGAAACTCGAGCCTGGAGACGACGCGTCCCGCCTTCGCTTGGGAGATCTCTATTCCGAGCGCGGCGCCATGCCGGATGTCGTCCGGATCTTCGAACAGCGCCTCTCGCTCGCCGACCTTCCGCCGAATCGCGAAGCGACGCGCATCATGCGTCACCGGCTTCTCGAGATTTATTACACGAATCAGCGCGACGTCGAACGCGCCACGCCGCACGTCGAAGCTCTTCTCGCACTCGAGCCGAGCCACGAGCTCGCACGACGCGTAGCCCGTCAGCTTTTGTCTTCGCGCGGCGTTCGCCTGCGTGCGGCATTCGCCCTCGCTGAAGCGCATGCCGCAACGGGAGAAGCGGAAGAGGCGCTCGAGTTTTACCAAGTCGAGCTCGAGACGGCGCGCGGTCAGAAGCGCGTCGCGGTACTGAAGCGCATCGCCCTCCTCCGCCAAGATCGCATGGGCGACATCCTCGGCGCCTACGACGCGATGGAACAGGCAATCACGGCCGATCCCTCGGACGACGAAGTTCGCCTTCGCCTCACGGACCTCGCAAAACGGCTCGGGCGTCAGCTCGACGCGGCCAAGCTCATCGTCAAGGCGGTCGGGCAGGCGCGCGACGGGGCGGTCCGGGCGCGACTCACGGCCGATCTCGGAGACCTCTATTTGTCGAGTGGCGATCAAAAGCGCGCGCGCGCTTCGTATCAAAGCGCCGTGCAGCTCGATGGCGCAAAGGATGCGACGATGCGCGCTCTTCGCGAGCTCTCGCGCCTCGTCGACCCCGCCTCCGAGCCCGGCGAGCTCTACAACATTCTCGCGCGACTAGCTGGGCTCGAGGAGACGGAACCGGAGCTCATCGAGGTCCACACGCGACTGGCTGGGC
The DNA here is from genome assembly GCA_023248815.1 of Myxococcales bacterium. Taxonomy (GTDB): domain Bacteria; phylum Myxococcota_A; class Polyangia; order Polyangiales; family Polyangiaceae; genus JAHFDV01. Next base: position 3,395 of record JAHFDV010000054.1, on the reverse strand, counting down.
TCGCCCGTGACGGCGCGATTCCACCTGCCTACGCGCGGTCGTCGTGGGAGTTTCTGACCGGCATTGTCGACTACCGCCCGATGGCCCTTCGCGAGCTAGAGGCGATTGTTCGCTCCGAGGGAGACGACGATGCTCTCGCGCAGGTGCTCATTGCTCGCGCCGATCACGAGGAACGAGAAGAGGCAACGCGTTGCCTGCTCGAAGCGACGACCATTCTCGAGCGATCCGGTGACGTGACGCCGGTCCTCATCAAAATGATCGAACGCTTTGGCCCGTCGCGCGAAGTGTATGCGCGGCTCATCCCGCTTCTCGAGCGAAAGCGCGCTTTCGACGAGCTCGCCGATGCACTCGAGAGCGATGCGCGCCTCGCAGGGACCGATGGCGGACCGCAAATTTTCGCACGCGCAGGCCAAATTCATCTCGCGCAGCGTCGTGATCCCGTCCGCGGCGCAGCGGCCTATTCCGAGGCCCTTCGCCTCGACCCGAACGACAAGAGCGCGCGCGCCGCGCTCGACCGAATGCTGGCAGGTTCCTCGGAATCGCGAACCGCCGCGGCCGTGGTCTTGCTGCCGATCGTGCGCCGCGAACGCGAGCCCGCGAAGCTATTGCGCGTCCTCGAGGTCCATCTTTCCGACGCCGAAGACAACGAAGCGAAGCGCTTCCTGCTGCTCGAGATGACCGCGCTCGCGCATGAAGCGGGAGATGCTCGTGCCAAAGATTTCGCGCGCCAGGGGCTCACGCTCTCCGTAGCTTCGCGCATCGATCCCGCTCCTTTTTACGATCTTCTAGGAACCGTGGGAGCCGAAGGAAGCTTCATTGCGACCTCGATTCGCGATGCGCTCACGGGGCAGGAAGTCGACGATCCATTTCGGATGATTCTCGCGCGTCGCGGGGGCGGCATCGCGCGTGAAGCCGGAGAGACGGCGATCGCACTCACGCTCTTTCAGGCCGCGCTCGACCGCGCTCCCACGAACCTCGAGCTCCTCACCGATGTCGACTCGTTGCTCACGGGAAAAGAAGGCGCCGAGGCACGTCTCGCGATCTATCGTCGCGCTCTCGAACACACGCGAGACGCGTCACGTGCGCTCGAGCTCCGGACGATTGTCGCGCAAATTCTCTATCGCGATCTCGCGCGCCTCGACGAAGCCCTCGTGGAGTTCCGCGGAATCCTCGAGTCTCGCCCAGAGGACGAGCCTGCCCTCGAAGCCGTCTCCGAAATTCTCGGACAGCTCGGCCGCACGCAAGATCTCGTCGCGCTCCTATCGTCCAAGCTAGAAGGTGCTTCGGGAGAGGCAGAAGTCATTCTCCTCGGCTCGATTCTGCGCGCCGCGATGACCGGCAATGAGCCAGAACTCGGTCGTGATGCAGCCGCTCGAATTGCCGAGCACCAGGATAGCCGTGAAGAAGATCTTCGCCTCGCGGGGGAACTCGCGACTTTCGTCGGAGACGATGTGCTGGCGCAGGGAACCGCCGAGCGCCGCCTTGCTCTCGCGAACGACATCGACCTGCGACTCAGTCTTTTCGATGCGCTCGCGGTTCGGGAAGCGCGCGGCAATGTCGAGCCGAGAGCGTTGCATGCGTATCGGGCTGGCGCGCGCGAAGCTGCCGCGAATGATCGCCCGCTCGTCGCCGATACCTTCTATCGCAAGCTCATCGTCGCCAACGAAGGTGATCTCGAGTTGCGTGAAGAATACACGCGATTTTTGGAGTCGAGCGGGAACTTCACTCGCGCCGCCGAAGAGCTCGAATGGCTTTCGGAACATGCTTCCTCGGACGAGGCGTTCGTCGCGACGCAGGCACGACGCGCTCGTGCGCAAGAATCCGCGGGCGAGCCTCTCGCCGCACAAAAGAGCCTCGAAGAAGGGCTTTCTCGCGGCGTTCCAAACGCGTCGACCTTTGCGCACCTCGCCGAACTGATCAAACTCACACGTGAGACGAAGACGCTCGAACGCGCACTGAACGACGTCGACGATCGGCTCGCGGAAGACGAAGCGAGCCGCGCTCTCGTTCTCCGCGCCCGCGTCGAGATCCTCGGTGCCGAAGACGCTCATCGTGCAGCCGTCTCGAAGCTCCTCAAATCGCGCATCGACGAAGCGTCCTCAGACGCCGAGTTTTCGATGCTCGCCGATCTTCTTGCGGGACACCTCGAGCGTGACCCCGCGGAAAATCTGGAAGAGCGTCGATGGCTCTTCGACCTCCAACGAACACGTTTCCCAGGCCGCGCCAACGAGATCGATCTCGCTCGTGCTGCGGCAGAAGAAGATGGCGGATACATCTCCGAAGCACGCGAGCTGTATCGGCGGGTCGTCGAAAATGATCCGAAAAACGCCGTCGCCGAAGGAGCGTTGCTCCGACTCGAGCTTTCTGGCGGTGGCGATCTCACTCGCGCGATTGCCATGCTCGAGCAGCGTCGCGGCCGCATGAGCGGTGCCGAACGCCGAAGCGCGACCCTCGAGCTCGCGGAGCTTCTTCTCGCGCGCAAGGAACGCGTGGACGAAGCGGTGGACCTCATCGAAGGCTTGTCGAACGAGGTCGAGCCGCGACTCATCGATCTTCTTCTGCGCGCCCTCTTCAGCGCCGAGCACCGAACGCGAGTGCTCGTTCTAGTCGACACGATTTTCTCGCAGCTCGAGTCGACGCTTCCGAAGGCCGAAGTCACGGCCCTCCTCGAATCGATGCTCGTGCGGGGAACCGAGGCGCCCGCCGAAAAGCGTATCCTTTGGTACGAGGCGCTCACGGGTGTTGCACGCGAAGAGGGCGACGAGCAAGCGTTCGAAGTGCTCCTTCGAGCCGCCAGTGAATTTCCGCATTATCGCCCTTTTTGGGACGAGGCCGAAGGCATCGCGCGGGCGCTCCCGCGTCCCGATCCCGTCGCGGACGCTTATGTGGTGGCGCTCGAGCATTTGCCCTTCGGCGACGAGTCGCTGCGAACTTTGGCGGAGGCGGCCGTCACCTTTCTCGACGAGTGGTACGAAATCCCCGAGCGTGCGATGCGCGTCTATGCGCGCGTGCTCGACGAAGCCCCGGCGGATGATTGGGCGTTCGATCGGCTGAAGCTGACGCTCGATGCGAGTGGGGACTGGGAGCGTCTATTCTCTGCCTACGACCGCGCGATCGTGGCTTCGGACGAGGGAAGGCGCGTCGCGCTACTCGAAGAAGCCGCGCAGACCGCAAAAGACTTTGCAAGCGATGTCGGTCGCGCGATCAAATACTTCTCCGAGCTCTATGCGCTGCGTCCGACGCAGCTCCGGTATTTCAGCGCCCTCGAACGCATCTACGAGCGCCACGCCCGTCACCGCGAGTTGATCCATCTCCTCACGGGTCGCTTGCCGCAGCTGGGCATTCGCGAGGCGCGAGATGCGCGCTTGCGAATTGCGCATCTGCAAGCCGTCGAG
>JAHFDV010000716.1 GCA_023248815.1 Myxococcales bacterium | reverse complement strand
CGAGCCCGCGAGCTGAGGCGGGCCCAACGAGCCTGCCCGGGCCTTACGCCGGGCGGACTTGCTTCCGGTAGCCGACCTTCGACAGTGCTTCGTCGATGATCGCCTGCCGTGCTTTGTTTTCGTCGGCGCCGTCGGCTCCGAGGATGAGGCGATGACTGAGCACGGGTGCGGCCATCATGCGGAGGTCGTCCGGCGTCACGAATGCGCGTCCCTGAAGAAGTGCCCAGGCTTTCGAGATTTGAACGAGCGCGAGCGTGGCGCGCGGACTCGCTCCGAGCTCGACGCGAGGATGCGTGCGCGTGAAGGACGTGAGTCCGACGGCGTAGTCGTAGAGGTCGTCTTCGACATGGATGCGTTGGGCGGTCGCCTGGAGAGCAAGGACGTCGGGAGCGCTGAGCACGGGCCGTAGTTGCGGCGCCTCGCTGCCGTACGTTCGCGCCATCTGCGCCTCTTCTTTGGCGTTCGGATAGCCCATCGAGACGCGCACCATGAAGCGATCGATCTGCGCCTCGGGGAGAGGATACGTGCCTTCGAGATCGATTGGATTTTGCGTCGCGAGCACGAGAAAGGGTGCCGGTAGCTCGAAGCGATCGCCTTCGATCGTCACCTGACGCTCTTGCATCGCTTCGAGAAGCGCCGATTGCGTCTTGGCGGGAGCGCGATTGATTTCGTCGGCGAGGACGATGTTCGCGAAAATGGGACCGCCGCGAAGCGTGAACGTACCGTCGCGGGGGGAGAGCACGTAGGTTCCCGTGATGTCTGCGGGAAGAAGATCTGGTGTAAACTGCACGCGACGCGCAGAACAACCGAGCGCCACCGCAAACGATTTCACGAGGGTCGTCTTGGCGACGCCGGGAACTCCCTCGAGGAGCACGTGACCGCGCGCGAGCATCGCCGCGAGCATGAAGTCGATGGGCCGAGGCGAACCGATGTAGGCGCGCGCGACCTCGCGTTTCACGGCCTCGATGCGCTCTTTGGCGGCGAGGAGCTCGGCGTGGGGTTGCGGCACGTGGCTATGCGGCTGTTGCATCAGGCGACTCCTCCCTGACGATTGGCGCGGGCCGCGGCGAGGATGTCGACGCCGGTCTTCGTGGCTTGCACGAGCTCATCGTTCGAGACGGCACGCACGTTTTTCCGATGTTTCGAGAGCATCATCGTTTCGATCTCCGAAAGAACTAACAGAAGAGAGCGCAGTTTCGAAAGTCTTTCGCCGTCCAAGAGGCCCGCCTCGCCCACGCGATGCAAGAGCTCTTGATGGCTCGGAATGTCCGGCAGCCGCAGGAGTCGCGACAGCTCTTCTTCCATCGCGCTTTTGAGTTCGAGCATGGCGAGGGATCGCGGAGTTCGCGGCGCAAAGAGGAGCGCGCGATGTCCCAGCACGCCGCCCTGCGCGAAGAGCGGGACGGGTCTCGTGAACCGCGGCACTTCGGGGCGATGCGTTTTGCCCGCAACGCGCCCCACCCAAACGACGACGATGAACCCGAGCAGGAATGCGATGACGAGCGCGAGCTCGGGAGGAAGACCGAACGTGCGGATGCGAACCGCCAAGTCGTGCAGGGTTTGAAAGAGCCAACGGAGGCGCGACAAGATTCCGGAGTCGTTGCCGAACGTCCCCACCTCTTCGAAGTCGCCGTAGACGAAGTAGACGCGCCCTTTGCGCGTGCCCCACAAATCGTCGTCTGCCGCGTACCTCAAGACTCCGCGAAGAAATGCGCGATTGCCCGGAAACCGCAGCATGCCGTTGATGATCATCGACGAGTCCCCCACGGCGAGGAGACGCCCCTTGTTGACGACTCCTGCGAGCGCCAGCGTCGTATCCGATCCGCTCTGCGCATGCACCTTCAGTACGGGCGAGAGGTCTTTGTGCTTCAGACCGACCGCATGATTCGTGACGACGCGGTCCACGTCGGCGACGGTGGGATGACTCATCGCAGGCTCGGCGATCGCGAACGAGGGATTGTTGCGCAGCGTGAGCAGTGGGTCCTCGGGCATCGGAATGCGCTCGACTCCGAAGTGACGAAGGAGCTCGTCGCCGGTGCCGTACTCGTCGAAGACGATCGCGCGGCCGCCTTCGGTGAGCCAACGTGAAAGGCTACCGACGTCGAGCGCGCGCGTCGGATGCGCGAGGATGATGCTGTCTTCGGGAGTGAGCAGAGAAAGATCGAGACGTCCCGTTGCTACGAAGCGCGGGCCGAGCTCTTCTTCCGCGATCTTCGCGAGCTCCGTGCAACCTTCCCACGTCGTGTCTTCGACGCTGAACGGCCGCGCGGCAGCATCGCGAGAGAACACGAGGAGCGCGAGCGCGAAAATCGGCGCGTAGAGGGTCCGCCACACGGGCCGTGAGAGTACTTCTCGCGCCTCTCGAACCGGCGAA
>JAHFDV010000297.1 GCA_023248815.1 Myxococcales bacterium | reverse complement strand
ACTGCTTGCCTCTCTTTGGATTCGCTCTCGTCGCCTGCGGTACTGACGACCAAGTCGGCGCCGAAGCGGCCAGCGCCTTCGACCGCGCCACGGCAGAAATCGTCCCCAGGATGGACGACTCCGCAACGCTCCTCGGCGGATACAACTCCGTCTTCGACCGTTCCCTTCCGAGCTGCCTCCGCAGCGAGACGCAGGGAGCGCCCTACACCGTCGGTAGCCTCGAAGAAAAATATCAGATCAAGCTCATCACCCACAGCAACGAGCTCTCCCAAGATCTCAACGTGAGCGTGAGCCTCGGTCTTCACATCCCCAAGATCGAGCTTCTTCCGACGTTCGACCTCTCGAATCAGGTTCGGAACTCGAAGACGTCCGTGAGCTTCGTCTTCAGCGCAGCGCAGTCGTACAACGTCACGAACCGCAAGACTCCGCTTCTCACGAACGCGAACGAGCTCCTCGCCAAGTCTTCGCGCGAGAAGTTCTTGAAGGAGTGCGGCAATACCTTCATCCAAGGTCTTCGCTACCAAGCCGACCTCATGGTGTTGATTCGCTTCGATACGAACTCTGAGGAGACGACGACGGAGATCACGGCTGGCATCAGCGGCAGCGCCCCCATCGCGAGCGGTGCGGGAAGCATCGACGGCAACCTCCAGACGAAGATCAGAAACTACGCAAAAAAAGACGGCGTTCGCACCAGTGTCGCCGTCGCCAGCACGGGATTCATCGCCAGCGGCAATTCGGACACGGCGACGTTTCAATCGCTCGGCACCGTTCTCGACGACTCGACGTTCACGCGCATCGATCAGCTTCGTGACGCGATGGCGCGCTCGCTCCGCAACGACCAGTGCCTCGACGGTGACGTCGGCGAGAACTGCGACGGCAAGAAGGCTCCCGGCTACGAGAAAAACACGCTTCGTTCGGCGCGCCTCGCCTCGATCGCGACGCGCACGTACGACAGCACGACCGACAAGGTCGACTTCGCAACGTTCCGTGCAAACACCACGCTTCTCAAGGAGACCGAATCCTTCCTGCGCGATGTCGGTGCAATCGGAACTGCGATGACGACTGCGCGCGAGAACGACTTGCAGCCCGTCCTCGATGCCAAGAACCGCGCGAAAACCCCCGATGCCGCAACGGCGGCGGTCGTGGCATACAACGTCAAAGGCGATCCCAAGGCGACCAAAGAAGACGTGCTCGCCTACGTGAACAAATACGCGAAGCTCTTCACGGAGAACGACGAAGACGAATCGGCGCTCGGAAAGGTTCGCGCCGTTTCGGAACGCTGCGCAACCTACGGCCTCGCGGGTGACTACTCGCTTTGCAAGCCCACGGCAGCGCAAGTCATCGAAGATCTGCGCGCTCCCAAGGCCGCACTCGAAGCGTACAAGAAGAACCGCGTCGTCCCCTTGAACTACGAGACCGCGCGCTACGTGATCTATGGCTCGGTGTCTCACCTCGTCGATGGTCCGAACCTCCTCGTGGGTTACTCGCAAGCCGTCGCGAACTGCGACGACACGGAGACACTCGGTGACAAGTCGCGCCTCGTGAAGAAGAGCGAAATCGAATACTTCTCGCCTCTCCTTCGTTCGCTCGACAGCACGGACGGTTGGTATCAAGGAGCGAATTCCTGCAAGGCGTACTTCGACGCGAACGCAAAGGGCGACGCTCGTTACGGCTGCTGGGATCCGGGTTGGCACTTCTGGGAAGACAAGAGCGCCGTCGGCATCTGCGTCCCCAAAGAAGGCCCCTTCAGCGACCTCACCGAGCTCTAATCTCTCGGCACTGCGCCCCACGCTGCGGCGCAGTCGACAACGAGCTCACTTCGCTTCGCGCGGGGTGAGCTCGATTGTTTCCATGCGCCGTCCGTGGTAGCTCCTTCGCGTGCCCAATCAAGTCGTCGTCGCCAAAGACGTGAGAAAGTCGTTCGACCACATGGGTCGAAAGCTCGATGTCCTGAAAGGCATCAACCTCACGATCGATGAAGGCGAGATGGTCGCCGTCATGGGCCAGTCCGGCGCCGGGAAGTCGACACTCCTCCACTGCATCGGCACGCTCGACATCATCACGTCTGGCTCACTCCGTATCGACAACGAAGAGCTCGCTGGGTTGCCCTCGCTTCGCCTCGCGGAGCTCCGCAATCGTTCGATCGGTTTCGTCTTTCAGTTCCATCATTTACTTCCGGAATTCACGGCGCTCGAAAACGTCTGCATGCCGGGGCTCATCCAAGGCGTTCCGAAACGCGAGATGGAAGCGCGTGCGCTCACCCTCCTCGACGAGGTCGGACTCAAGTCGCGCGCGACGCACCGTCCCGGTGAGCTCTCTGGTGGCGAGCAGCAACGCGTTGCGCTTGCACGCGCGCTCGTCTTGAACCCGAAGCTCATCCTCGCGGACGAGCCGACGGGCAACCTCGACTCGGCGACGAGCGAACAGATTCACCAGCTCTTCTTCACCGTCAATCAACGTCACAAGACGACGATCGTGATCGTGACGCACAACCCGGCCTTGGCCGAGCAGATGCCACGCGTCGTCACGCTGCAAGACGGCGTCGTAGAAAAAGACGAGCGCAACGTCGATCACGAGAGCGCGCGTCCGAAGCCGAAGGCGGCAGCTTCCGCCGAAGCCTGATTCGCTCGCTCCAACTTCGCTGACGTCCGCCTACCAGCGGACTGGTGCTCTTCGCTGACGTCCGCCTACCAGCGGACTGGTGCTCTTCGCTGACGTCCGCCTACCAGCGGACTGGTGCTCTTCGCTGACGTCCGCCTACCAGCGGACGATGACCTGCTGAGGAACGACGGCGGTTTCGCATTCGGGAAGGTTGACGTCGACCGAGAGGCTTTCCGTCCCCGTGGGAGTCGTCGGCCGTAGCGTTACCTTTGGAAGGATCTGCTCGACGCGGAGGTGCTTTTCGATCGAGGGCGGGCAGCGCACGCGAATGTCGACTTCTTGCGGCTGAGGTCGCGCCTTCACGGTGCTGACGACGCTCACGGGGACGCGCACGAAGAGGCGTTCGGTCATCTCGGGCACGATCTCTGCGCGGACGCCGACGCCGACGATGCCCGACTCGACCGACGTGTGACCGCTGATGCGCTCGATGCGAACTTGCCGCTGCACGATTCCTGCGCCGAGGTTCGTGACGTCGAGCGGCTCGCTGCGAACGTGCTGAAGAACGGCAACTTCACTTTTTGGGCCATTCACACGGAGGAGCGGCGGATCAGGCGTCAGTTTTCGCAGCACGAGCCCCGGCGCGAGGTTTCCTACGACACTCACTTGGACGGGAACGTCGCGTGCGACTTCGTCTTCCCACGCGATGTCGAACACGGGTGGATCGACGCCTTCCACGCGAACCGACGGCGGAACTTGAATGTGCGTCGGATCGATCGTCACGTGGCTCGTTTTTCCGTCCGTGAGATCGACCTCGACGGTGAGATCGTCCGGGCGCACTTCTTCGAGCGCCCCTTTGGGTCCACGCAACGTGAGTCGAACCTGAAGCGGCGGAGTGATCGTGAGCGCCCGATGCGCCGACGGTGGCGGGAGGCGCACGAGCAATGGAACCGGCATCGATCGCGGCACCTGCGCACCGTGAAATAGCGAATAGAAGAGCAGCGCGAGCCCGAACGACACGAGCTTGAGTCGGCCGTTCTCGGTGATCGCGGAAACCGCTCGTTGCGCAATCGTCGCGCTCATCCGTCGTCCTCCGAACGTTCACTCGGACCCCGCGGGGGAATCGGAGCGGCTTTGGGCATTGGTTTCGGAACGACGGACGGGCGAATCTCGGGTCGTGTCTCTTCGCCGATGACCTTTTGCGGCGTGCGCGGAACGGTACCTCGCGTCGAAAGGGGCTCGTCTTCGTCGCGCTCGACGCGGCGAGACTGGGGGGGCATGTCTTTCGGCAGGTAGGGCGGAGGGGGCAGTGAAGCGCGTCCGGGAGTGGCGAGCGCCTTCTTGTCACTCTTCGCGCTCTTTTTCCGATGTCCGAAGAGGCCGTTCAACGCCTGGCGAAGCGACGGTCCGTCGAGGTTCGAGACGATGTTGCCGTTGAAGCAAAAGCCGATCGTGCCGCGCTCTTCCGAGACGACGACGACGACTGCATCCGTCTCTTCGGTGACGCCGAGCGCTGCGCGGTGACGTGAGCCGAGCGACTTGTCGACGCGTGCCTCGGGCATGGGAAAAAAGACGCCCGCGCGCGCGATGCGCAAGTTTCGGATGATCACTGCGCCGTCGTGGAGCTTGTTGATCGCCTCGGGAATGAAGAGGCTGACGAGAAGATCGCGCTCGACCGCAGCATCGATGTTCGTGCCTTGCGCGACGACGAACTCGTCGAGGTTGGCGTTATCCTCGAAGCAGATGAGCGCACCGATACGGTGTCGCGCGAGCTCGGTCGCAGCAGCCACCACTTCTTCGATGACGCGCGACTCTTGCTGACGCGAAAGGCCGCCGAAAAAGGCCGGCGCACCGACACGCATGAGCCCACGGCGAATGTCGTTCTGAAAAACGACGACGACGATGAGGATCGCCGAGGCAAGGATCGACGAGAGCAGGTTGTACATCGTCACGAGCCCGAGAAAGCGCGAGCCGATGAAGACGAGGAAGACGACCGCAAGGCCCGTGACCATCTGCATGGCGCGCGTTCCGCGAAGAACGAGGAGCACGCGATAGGTCACGTAGGTGACGAGCATGAGATCGCCGAAGTCGGCGAGCCACTGGAGCATCGGGCGCGGCGCGACGAGATGACGCAGGAATTCAAGCATGCGCGGCACCCTGCGAAGGCTGGCCGTCATTCTCCAAGGCGATGAGACGACGCCATGCGAGCGCTTGCGCCGTGGCGCGAACGTCGTGCACGCGAAGGAGAAGGGCACCTTGATCGGCTGCGGCGATGGCGACGGCAATCGACGCGCCGAGACGTTCTTGGGGAGGCGCTTCGCGATCGACTTGAGTGAGAAACGACTTGCGACTGGCGCCGACGAGCACGGGCACTCCCACCGCACGTACGATCACCTTGAGCTCGCGAACGAGCGTGGCGCTCTGCTTCGCGCTCTTCGCGAATCCGAGCCCGGGATCCATGATGAGCGCGTTTTTCGCGACACCGGCCGCGAGGGCGACCTCTGCGCGAACGCGCCACTCTCCGATCACCTCTTCCGTGATGTTGCGATAGCCGTCTTCGGGGTAAGCGCCGAACGTCTGCATCGCTTCGTGCGTGCCATTGGCTGCTGCGACATCTTTTTTTGCACGCGTGCGCGAGTGCATGAGCACGTAAGCGGCGCCATAGCGCGCGATGATGGGCGCGAGCGAAAGATCCGCGAGGCACGAAACGTCGTTGACGATCGTGGCCCCAGCATCGAGCGCGGCTTGGGCAACGATGGCTTTCTGCGTATCGATCGAGATCGACGCGCCGCGCGCATGCGCGATGCGAATCGCCGGGAGAACACGCCCCAGCTCTTCTTGCGCGTCGACGGGAGATGCGCCGGGACGCGTCGACTCACCACCGATGTCGATGACGTCTGCACCCTCGGCGAGGAGGGCGTCGATCTTCGCCGTCAGGGAGGCCTCGTCGAGCAGCGCTCCGCCGTCGCTGAAGGAGTCGGGCGTGACGTTGAGAATGCCGAAGAGCAAAGGCGCACGTCGCCCCTCTTTCGCTTCTTCGAGATCCTTCAAGAATCGCACGTTCGCCTCCATGGGAACGCCGATCACGCCGTGACTCGTCCCGCTCCCGCGAGGATAACAGACGGCTCCTGGATTGGCATGTTAGGATCCTGTCAAGGAGGCTGAAGTGTTCGAAGAATCCTTCATGAAGGCGCTTTTTCATGGCGTGATCGCGGAAAACCTCGTTTTCCCGTATCCAGAACCCTCCTCCACCGAGGTCGACAACCTGAATCTCATGCTCGACAGCGTGCGAAAGTTCTTCGCGGCGCAGGTCGATCCCGTGAAGATCGACAGGGAAGCGAAGATCCCGGACGAAGTCTTGGCAGGGCTCAAAGAGCTGGGGCTTTTCGGCCTCATCATCCCCGAAGAGCACGGCGGCCTCGGCCTCTCTGCAACCGGCTATGCGCGCATCATGCAAGAGGTATCCGGCCTCGATAGCTCGCTCGCGGTGACGATGGGCGCCCACCAATCCATCGGACTGAAAGCGCTTTTGCTCTTCGGAACCGACGAGCAGAAGAAGAAGTATCTGCCGCGATTGGCAACGGGCGAGATGGTGGCGGCCTTTGCTCTCACCGAGCCGAGCGCAGGAAGCGATGCTGCGGCGATTCAAACACGCGCCGAGCTCGATCCGTCGGGCAAGTTCTACACGTTGAATGGCTCGAAGATCTGGATCTCCAACGGATCCTTCGCGGACTTCTTCACGGTGTTCGCGCGTACTTCTCCTTCCGAGCAGGGCGCAAAGCCGCGGATCACGGCCTTCATCGTCGAGCGATCCATGGGCGTGAAACACGGTCCCTCCGAGCACAAGCTCGGTATTCGCGGCAGCTCGACCAACGAGATCTATTTCGAAGACGTGAAGGTTCCCGTCGAGAACGTGCTCGGCGAACCCGGTCGCGGCTTCAAAGTAGCGATGGAAGTTTTGAACAGCGGTCGCATGGGACTCGCGTCCGGTTGCGTCGGGCTCAACAAGAAGCTCATATCGATGGCCGTCGAGCGCGTACAAGAACGTCGCGCGTTCGGTCGTCCCATCGGCGAATTCGGTCTCATCAAAGACAAGATCGCTTCGATGACCGCCGAGAACTACGCGCTCGAATCGATGACCTATCTCACGACGGGCCTCATCGACGGCAAAGTCAGCGACTATTCGGTCGAGAGCGCCATCTGCAAGGTGTTCGGTTCGGAGTGTGCGTGGCGCATCGTCAACGAGACGCTGCAAATCGCGGCCGGCATCGGCTACATGCAGGATTACCCGTACGAGCGGTATCTCCGCGACGCGCGCATCAATCTCATCTTCGAAGGAACGAACGAGATCTTGCGCTGTTTCATCGCGCTCTCGGGCATGCAGGGTCCCGGCAAAGAGCTCGCAGAAGTTGCGAAGGCGATGCGCGAGCCGATCAAGGGCTTCGGCCTTCTGTCGGACTTCGCGATCCGCAAGGCACGCACCGCGCTCGGACGCGAACGCATGTCTCGCGTGCATCCCGTCCTCAATCGCGAAGGCGTCGTCTTCGAGGAATACACGGCCGAGCTCACGCAAAACGTCGACAAGGTGCTGCGCAAGCACGGCCGAAACATCGCCGAGATGCAGTTCACACAGAAGCGCATCGCAGACATCGCGATCGATCTTTATGCCATCTCGGCGATCCTCTCGCGGACGACGCGGGCAATCGAGAAAAACGGCATCGAGGGCGCGCGGCGGGAAGTCGATCTCACGACGCTCTTCGTCACGGCCGCGGAGCAGCGTCTGGCTACGA
>JAHFDV010000296.1 GCA_023248815.1 Myxococcales bacterium | reverse complement strand
GCCGCGGAGGTGCGCGCGTTATTGCAGTTCCTGCAAGTGGGCGTGCGCGAGCGAGCTCCCGAGCTACGCAGAGTCAGCGCTCTTCTCTCAAAGCTGACGAGCCTCGTCTCGAAGCGGACGCTTGCAGTGGCAGATGCGCCTTCGCTCTATGTCGCGGAGCATCATCTCTTCCTGATTACAAACAAGGATCTCGCCGAAATTATCGGATCCGTTCGTCGCAGAGGAGAACGCGCCCCCGATCCGCCGCCGCAGCCGTGGCTCGAGCTAGAAAAGGATTCCACCCGACACGTCGACTTCGACAAAATATGGGACGCGATGATCCGGATCCTCGAAACGAGCGACCCGAATTCCAACTTGCCGTGGTGCGATCTGTTCGAAAAAGGCGGGGTGCCGATCGGTGACGACGTAACGAAGAGCTTCGGTTATGGGGTCGCTCGTGCCTATCGACCGCAAGACGTTGCACGATTGGCTGCGCGCCTGAACTTGCTCGAAGAAAGCCGACTCATCGAGAGCACGAAGGTGATGGGAGAGGTCTATCGTATCGCTCGTCGCGTGCCAGATGACTATCTTGCGATCGCTCGATCGCTGCGCCGTGTCTTGAATGATGGGGCTGCGGCGGGGCGAGGGATGATCGCGTATCTCTCGTAAAGCCCTCCTTGCGAATCGCGTGGCCCCTCTTTAACGTTCATGTGCAGCGGGCTCTGGTGAGCGGCGAGATTGTGTGCGATCAGCCGGGCGAAGCAGTAGCGAAGGTCGTCGCGGCGCTCGAATGAGCCTCGAGCGCCGCAAGTGAGCCGCGTCACCGCATGAGACCCGTGAGAATGGCGCTGAGCCGAGCTGCGAGCTCTTGCACGCGCGCATTCATTGCGGCGTCACAGAGACCCATCGCGTTCGCCAAGTCGAGCGCCGCCGCCGTCTCGCACGCGCTGTTACGCGCGCAATTGAAGTACTTGCGCCGCATTGGGACACCCGTGTTCGGCAGCCCTTCCGCCGTTTGCAAGAACGCGCTCTTCGAAGCGCGCGACGCTTGATCGCGAAGCTCTGCATCGCGAATCTTTGCGCTGTGCACCGCCATCGCGAGCTCCTTCGCGATTCGGTAGGCATCCATTTTTTGGAAGGGAAGTTGGTTCTTCGTATCGTCGACGCTGCAAGCTACGTGACGCCGAAGGCGGCGCGGGCTTGCGAAGGTTTGCAAAGGAGCTGAGCGTCGCGTCGTTCGACGCCGAAGCCGAAGCCGTTGCCGACGGCGACTGCGAGTCCGGATTCGACTCCGATCTCGAGATCGAGCGAAACCATGAGCGCAGCACGCTGCTCTCTCGACCTCGATCCTCCCACTCGAAAATCGGCGTCGCAGTCGCCGTCGGCACCGGCACCGATCTCGGCCTCGATCGACGCGACGCACACCTTACAAAACAGAAACCCCCCGCGGCTTACGCCGCAAGGGGTTCCATGCACTCTGCAAGCTTCTCAGCTCACAGCGCTTTTACAACTTCTTAGAAGTCGCCGTGGCCGTGGCCCGCGTGTCCACCGCCGCCGCCCGAGAGCTTCTCGTCCTTGGGACGCTCCGCCACCAAGCACTCCGTCGTGAGCATCATGCTCGCAACCGAAGCCGCGTTCTGAAGCGCCGTGCGAACCACCTTGACCGGGTCAATGACGCCAGCCTTGATCAAGTTCGTGTACTCGTCCGTTGCGGCATTGTAGCCCCAATCGTCCTTGCCACCTTCCTTGACCTTGTTGACGACGATCGAGCCTTCGAGGCCCGCGTTCGCCACGATCTGGCGAAGCGGTTCTTCGATGGCGCGACGGATGATCTGGACGCCGAACTTCCAGCTGTCTTCGATCTTCGGGTTGTCGAGCGAGGCTTGTGCGCGGATGAGCGCGACGCCGCCGCCGGCAACGATGCCTTCTTCGACGGCCGCGCGGGTTGCGTGGAGCGCGTCTTCAACGCGGGCCTTCTTCTCCTTCATCTCGGTCTCGGTGGCTGCGCCGACCTTGACGACGGCAACGCCGCCGACGAGCTTCGCGAGACGCTCCTGGAGCTTCTCACGATCGTAGTCCGACGTGGTGTTCTCGACTTGAGCGCGAATCTCGGCGATGCGGCCCTTGATGAGGTCCTTGTTGCCCGCGCCGTCGACGATGGTCGTGTTGTCCTTGTCGAGCGAGACGCGCTTGGCGCGGCCGAGGTCGGTGATCGTGACGTTCTCGAGCTTGAGGCCGAGATCTTCCGAGATCACTTGGCCGCCCGTGAGGGTCGCGATGTCCTTGAGCATCTCCTTGCGGCGATCGCCAAAGCCCGGGGCCTTGACGGCTGCGCAATGGAGCGTGCCACGGAGCTTGTTGACGACGAGCGTCGCGAGAGCCTCGCCTTCGATGTCTTCCGCGATGATCATGAGGGGCTTCTGCTGACGAGCAATCGCCTCGAGAACGGGAAGGAGGTCCTTCATGTTCGAGATCTTCTTCTCGCTGATGAGGATGTACGCGTCCTCGAGGACCGCTTCCATGCGCTCGGGATCCGTGACGAAGTAGGGGCTGAGGTAGCCGCGGTCGAACTGCATGCCTTCGACGACTTCGAGGGTCGTTTCGGCCGTCTTCGATTCTTCGACGGTGATGACGCCTTCTTTGCCGACCTTCTCCATCGCTTCAGCAAGCTTCTGGCCGATTTCCTTGTCGCCGTTGGCGCTGATCGTGCCGACTTGCGCGATCTCTTTCGGATCCTTCGTGAGCTTCGCGCTCTTCTTGAGCTCGGCGACGAGGGTCGTCACGGCCCAGTCGATGCCGCGCTTGATGTCCATCGGGTTATGACCCGCGGCAACGAGCTTGGAGCCTTCGCGGTAGATCGCTTGCGCGAGAACCGTCGCCGTCGTGGTGCCGTCGCCCGCGACGTCCGACGTCTTCGAAGCAACTTCACGCACCATCTGCGCGCCCATGTTCTCGAAACGATTCTCGAGCTCGATTTCCTTCGCAACCGTGACGCCGTCCTTCGTGACGGTCGGCGAGCCGAAGCTCTTCTCGATGACGACGTTGCGACCCTTGGGGCCGAGCGTCACCTTGACTGCGTCCGCGAGGGCGTTGACGCCGGCGAGGATGAGATTGCGCGCGTTTTCCGTGTAGACGATTTCTTTAGCTGACATGTGGAATACCTATTTCTTTCAAAGGCCCGAGCGGAGTCGGGCTCACACAAATTCAAAACGAAGTCTTCTGTGCGAAGACGGCGGCGAATCACTTCGCCGCGCTCACTTCACTTTTCCAAGATGCCGAGGACGTCATCTTCGCGAAGGATCACTCGATCCTCGCCGTCGACTTTGACTTCCGTGCCGGCGTACTTGCCGAAGAGAACGCGGTCGCCGACGTTGACGTCGAGCTTGCGCACGGTGCCGTCCTCGAGGATCTTGCCGTTGCCGACAGCGACGACTTCGCCTTCGATGGGCTTCTCTTTGGCGGAGTCCGGAATGATGATTCCGCCCTTGGTCTTCTCTTCTTCCTTCACGCGCTTGATGATGAGGCGGTCCTGGAGGGGACGAATCGACGTTGCCATGAGTGACTCCTTCTTTTCTTTCGTGAGACCTCTTCTTCGAGGTCTCGGGTTCGATGAGCACCCGCTGCCGGGGTGGCGGAGGGGCTCGAGGTCGATTGCTGGCACTCACTAAGGGCGAGTGCTAACGAGTGCGCGCAACATAATAGCGGCACCCCCAGGGTCAAGGCCCCGGCATCGCGATTTCCGAGGTTCCCTAACTGCACGAAATTTCAACTCTGTTTGGAATTTACGAAGCGGCGAAACCTCTCGCGATTTTGCCTGGCGCACCTACACCGGTGCCGGCTAACCCACCTTGATCGTTTAGGCCTTCGGATTCCTAAAGTTTTTTGCCATTCCGCCGCTTTATCCATACGTATTGAAGAAGGCTCATCAAACGGCCTGCCCCATCCCGAGCGAGCGCTCGGAACGGAAGGGAAACGAGATGGGCTGACGGAGGTGTCCCCACCATGTCAATCGTCGCGTCAGCATCCCTCAACGGCTTCTTCCAGGAAGTAGTCGACGGCGCCGCCCGAACGACTCGTGTCGAGATGACCAATGGAGCCTCCCAGTACGTCGTCCTTTTGCTCTCGGATTACGCAAAGCCCGGGCACCGCGCCGGCGAGACGCTCGAGCGGCCGCTCACGTTTCTTCTCAACGACGCGCTCACGACCTCGAACCCCGGTGAGAAGTTCGAGCGACTGAAGACGCTCGGCGACGGTGTCCTCTATGCCTCCGGCTTCTTCGGCGATCACTTCGAACGTCGAGGGGTCGATCCACGCTACATCGAAGGCATCGGGAAGACCGCCTACGACGCCGCAAGTGGAATGCTTTCGAATCACGGAGAGGGTCGCGGGCTCGACATCTTCCGCGAGCTCGCCGCGCAGTTTCACGCCATCGTGCGGGTGCTCGCAGAAGTCGCGAATCTCACCGTCGCGAAAAACAGCCGCACGTCGCAGGGCGTGCTCCAGATTTACGAGCGCTGGCTGAAGACCGGCAGCGAAAGCCTCGCGCAAGCGCTCAGTGAGCAAGGCGTCTCTCCGGTGCGCGGGGTCAAGGGAACTCTTCAGTGAAAGACGTTGCCTTAAAAGCGCGCGATTCATCTGCGCTCTCTGGTAACGGCGCGCCGCTCGTGCGCGAGCTTGCCGTTGCCAAAGCGATTCAAGAGCGCCTCGGGCGTCTCTATCAACTCGACGACGGCCCGATGGTGACGGACTTCGCCTCCGTCGGAGAAGACGAAGAGCGCGAAACGTTGTTCGTGCGCGAACCAGAGCCGGGGGCGCTCGAAATGCATCTTCGTGTTCCGCGCCTCGGAAAGAAGGCGTTTTCGCTCGACGACGGGCATTCGCTCGATCGCATGTGCCAGCTCATCGAAGGCGTGAGCCACTTCATCTATGTCGCCGATCGCGCCAACAAAGATCGCGCGACGACCCAGCTCGAGCTCGAGCTCCAGGCCGAGGTCGACAAGTATGTCGTGCTCGTGGGCGCGCTGCCTTCACTCGATGAACGTTCGAGTCGGACGCTGCGTGAGCGACTTTTCGAGGATCCAAAATACTTGCATGATGCAGGCTCCGAAGAAGGCGAGCGGTATCGTCTTGCGCACGGCCTTGCCGCGAAGTTCACGAAGCGCCTCGAGGTCCACATCGTCGGGCGCACGTTCGATGCGATGCGCGGAGAGCTGCGGCGATTCTTCCGAATGGGCCAGGGCGACAAGCTTCGCGCCGTCCACACGTGATGCACGGGCGATCGCACTCTCCGCGGGTTGGATAACGCGCGATAACTCCAGATAACGAGAGCGAATTAAGAGCGAACGCGGCGGTTTTAGACGCCTACGCGTTGCACTCGAGGGGACGAGCGGTATCGGTGATGCCTTCCCTCGAGGTACCTCATGTCCATCGCACGAACGTTGAGTCTATTCAGTGTCGGTTGCCTCGTCGCGGCAGCATCGGCCGGTGGTTGCGCAACGAACGACGACGATCCGGCTGAGCCTGCTGACGCCGCGCGCGACACGCAGCAAGTCGATTCGGATTCTGACGAGTCCGACACGAAAGACTCCTCCACGAAGGACGCCGCGAAGAAAGATTCTGGACCCAAGGATTCGGGCATCAAAGACGCTGGCTACCAAGACACGGGCGCCGAAGGAACAGCGTGTCCCGTTGGTGTGACCTCCGAGAAGCGTTACTGCGGATGGTGCGGCACGGACGAGCGCGTCTGCATCGACAACGGTAGCGGTGGCTCCGTGTGGGGGCCCTGGGGCGGTTGCACGAACAGCAAGGAGACGACTCCGGGAGGCTGTGATCCTTACGTCGCGCACGCGAAAGCCACTTGTGGCAATTGCGGCAGCGTCTCGCAGACGTGCATTACTCCCGGCCTCGATGGCGAGTGCTCATTTTTAGAAGATCCCATCGACGATTGCGTCGAGCCTCTTCAACCCGGAACGACCGAGCCCGCCTGCAAACCGAACGACGTGCGTTTCACGCCCGGCGCTTCTTGCACGGGTGCGAACGAAGGGCGCACGCAGACGTGCACGGCGACGTGCGCATGGGGAACGTTCTCGTCGACGTGCTCGACCGCTCCGCTCTTGCCGCTCAGCATCGACATTTCGGGAACGGTGAAAGGCACGACGACGAAGACGTTCACGTTCGATCCGAAGGTGCAGACAGGTCTTCTCGATGACTCGGGGAGCAACAGCTGCCCGAACACCGTCTTGGCGACGGAGCCTCGCATTTATCAGTACATCAGCATCCGCAACACCTCGACGAAGACCGCCACGGTCTCCGTTTGGGCAGCCGGACCCAATGCGCCCGACACCGTGATGGCGTGGTACGCGAGTCCCTCACCGCCAAACACGGTCGCGCAACGCGAGGCGTGCAACGGAGAGACCATCGACCTCTGCGACGATATCGCCGGCGAGACGACGCCCGCAGATTGCGTCGCCGAGCTCCGCGCACCCGCAGACCGTCTCACCATCCCGCCGAACGGTGCGTTCGTGACGCTGTATCACCAGATGTTCTACGACTCGTTGGACGCGGGCGAGAGCTACAGCTACGCGCTCACCGTGCGCACCGACGCGCTCAAGTAACGCGCCCGATCAATTGGTCATTCGCGTCGCAGTGTCCGGCGCGAAGGACGCGCGCGGGCGATCCCTTAGGGTGATTGATCAGCTTTAAGATCTCGAAACCTCGACGCATCCCTCATGACGTTCTACGGCGAAGGATGCGATTTTCTTCGTCCGTCGTCTTCGCGCTCAGAGCTCTCTCGTTCTCCGCTTTCGCGATGCTCGCTGCCGTCGGTTGCAGTGTCGAGAGCGTAGACGAGGTCGATCCCAATGAAGATCTCCCGAGCGATACCGAATCGAACGCGACGACCCCCGTCGTTTATCGATCCACCGCTGGCGCCAACGCGACGAGCGCGACCTCCATCAGTGTGACCAAACCTGCTGGCACGCTCTCCGGCGACGTTCTTCTCGCGCGCGTAGCGAATCGAAATCAAGTTGGGGCCAACGTCACGCCACCCTCGGGTTGGACGTTCTTGCGATCCGATCAAAGCGCTTCGCAGTTGAAGACGTGGGTCTACTTCAAGGTCGCAGGCAGCTCGGAGCCCGCGAGCTACGCATTCGGAATCAGCATCGCGAGCAACGTGTCCGTGAGTGTCTCCGCGTTCAGCGGCGCAGATCCGACGAATCCGATCGATACGTCGACGGGACAGAAGAATGGCACGTCGAGCTCGCTCGCTGCACCGGCGATCACGACGAGCACGGCGAGTGGGCTCGCGGTGTGGTTCGGAACGCAGCTTTGGGCAGGCTCGGCCTGTCCTTCGAGCCCGCTCGTTCCACCCTCCGGCTTTTCTGAACCGTCGGACACGTGTCTCGTCTCGA
>JAHFDV010000715.1 GCA_023248815.1 Myxococcales bacterium | reverse complement strand
CAAGGTAGTCAAGCAACACTTTAAGGGCCCACCGTCCTTAATGACTTCGCGCCTCTACCAAGGCTTAATTCGAAGCAAACTTTGGGAACCATGGCGAATTATTGCTGTTTCCGCTGGCTCGCCAAGAGCGGTCTGCTAAGGAGCCGGTGTCGGACGAGGTGGGCGTTATCCCCACCGTATCTGCCAACCACTCCTTCCGAAAGGCATCCTTCATGCGCCAAGCCCTCGCTGCTCTCTTCGTTGCTGCCCTCGGTTTCCAAGCCGTCGCGTGCTCCGCGCCTGTCGAGGCGGAAGTCGCGGACGACGAGCTCGTCAAAAGCGTCACGCGCATCAAAGGGACGGAGGCCGACCCAGATTTTCTCTCGGCGTACGGAGACAGCGTCTACTTCGCGACGAACTATGGATACGCGGACCAATACGGCTCCGATTTTCACCACGACATCTGGGTGAAGCCCGCGAAGGGCGCGGCGAAGATCCTCTACAAGAATCTCCAGAACCATTCTTTTGCTCAGGTCGTCACGCCTCTCGGCATCTACGAGATCAATCAGGGATACGGCGGGATCTATCGCTACCCCCTCGATGGAAAAGGCAAAGAGACCCTGATCTTCGACGGCAGAGACGACACGGAAGACGGCTTCGACAACGGGCTCGCCGGTCTCGATGCCGACGCTACCGGTCTCGTGGCCGTCCTCCACTACCCCTCTTTGGACGACAACGAAGAGACTCCGCCATCGAAAGTCTTTGCGCTCTCGCCCGACGGGAAGAAGCAAGTGACGCTCGGCTCCGTCGTCGGTTTCACGGCACTTCGGATTGCGGGCAATCGTGTCTACGTCGGAACGGTCAACGGACAGGTGTACGCAGGTCTTCGCAGCGGCTCCGGTTCGCTCAAGCAGATCGGGTGGGCCGAGGGAGCGGTGAATGACATCCTCGTCGACGGCGACGACGTCTTCTTCGCGGCGAAGGGCATCTACCAAGCGAACATCAAGGGCGGACAGACGACGCAACTCTTGACCGACAAGCACGTCAGCTCGCTCGCTCGAGTGCGTGAAGAGATCGTTTTCGGAGCGTTCGACGAGGGCGTCTTCACTCTCAATCTCAAGACTCTCAAGACGAAGCCGCTCTACACGAAGGCAAAGACTCCCTTCGACATCATCTTTGCGAACGACCAGGTCATCTTCGCGGATCAAAGCCGCGGAAAGCCCCAGTACCTCGACGACGGCGTTCTCTATCCGTTCGACGGCGGCGTTTACACCTTCAACTACTGATCGCGCGCTTCGTTCGGAGCAGCACAGCTCAGCTCGTACGCGTCTCCGACTCTTCTTCGTTCGCGGGGCGCCGCTTCGCATCGCTCAGCGACTCGGCGAGCATGCGCACGGCGCGCGCGATTCCGGCGGGCTTCGGCACGTCTTTTCCCGGCGGCCAACCTTCGCGCTGTTTCGTGCGGTCGCCGTCGACCTCCTCCGTTTGATCGTGAAAAAGGATCTGCTGCGTGGGAAACGGCAGATCGATGTTCGCGGCGACGAGCGCCTTCTTTGCCGCCTTCAGCTCGTCCGATTGAACGTGGAGGAGAACGACCTTCGGCGGGCTCGGCGTCCACCAGCGAAGGCGAACATTCACCGTGCTGGCGCCGAGATCGAGCACGAGCACGTCGGGTTTCGGCTCCGCGAGAACGTTGGGCACCGCTCGAACGGCTTCGAGCAAGACTCTCTCCACGACCTCTAGGTCGTCGCCGTAGCCGACGGCGATGTCGTACTGCGTGCGGCGCTTTTCGAACGCGGTGTTGACGACGACCACCTGCGTGAAGAGATCGGCATTCGGGATCACGATGCGCCGGCCATCGTAGGTGGTGATGAGCGTGGCGCGCGTCTGGATCTCTTCGACGGTCCCCTCGAAGTCTTTCACGACGATCTGATCGCCGATGCGGAACGGCTCGAGGAGAAGAATGAGAATGCCCGCCAAAAAGTTTTGCAGGATGTCTCGGAACGCGAAACCGATCGCGACGCTACCGATCCCGAGGATGCCGATGACGTCCGATCCTTTGAAACTTGGGATGACGATCGACGCCGAGACGAGGAGGCCGAGGATGACGATGCCGCCCTGCGCAATGCGACCGAAGACGACTCCTGCATTGGGATGAAAGTTCTTCGTCAGCCTGCGCACGAACGCGCGGAACCCCTTCGCCGAGAAGTAGAAAGCGACGAGGACGACGAGCCCAAGCAGCACGTTCGGCACGGACGAGACGGCGGTCCGGCCCATCTCGACGAACCGATTGATGACGAGATTGAGATCGAACGGCATTCGTTTCCCTACCGCAGGACGGCGGAGCTTTTGAGAGGAAAACTGCCGAGAAGGCCGAAAGCCTGGGCTTTACGCGA
>JAHFDV010000714.1 GCA_023248815.1 Myxococcales bacterium | reverse complement strand
ACATCGGGTATCGCCGTGGGCTCGATCGAGAAAGTGAGCCTCGAGAACGGGCGCGCCCGAGTGGACATTCGCGTGGCGAAAGACGTCACCCTTTTTCACAACGCAACGGCGGGCAAGAAGAGCACCTCGCTCCTCGGTGAATTCACGATTGTCCTCACGCCAGGGAACGAAGAACCGAAGCTCCACGATGGCGACGTCGTGCAAACGCTTCCACCGGATCCTAGCCTCGACGACATCAAGCGCGACGTCTCCGAGATCGCAGTTCTCGTGAAGGCCGTAGCGAAGCAGCTCGCAGGGTCCATCGGTACCGAAGAGGGCGGCACGAACTTGCGCGCCATCTTGAAGAATCTCGCCGACGCGACCGACGCGATGAACGGCACGATCCGCGAAAACCGCACGATGTTGAACGAGACGTTGCGCAACGTCGACGCCATCACGTCCGAAGGGCGCCCGCAAATCGCATCGATCCTCCAAAACGTGCGGGACATCACCGGTGAAGTGCGCGTGCTCGTCTCCGCCACCGAAAAGGATGGCCGCGGTGGTGAGATTCGCGAGACCGTCGAGAACATCAATCGCGCATCGCGCTCTCTCGAACGCGCGCTCGCTCACGTCGACTCCGTCGCCGAGCGCCTCGACAAGGGTGAGGGCACGCTCGGTCGTCTCTCCAAAGACGAAGCGCTCATCAACGAAGTCCAGGGCGTCGCCGAAGGTGTGAACGATCTCGTCGGCGGCATCTCCCGCACGAAGACCATCGTCAACCTCCGAAGCGACTACAACTTCCTCGCGAACACGATCAAGAGCTACGTCGAGCTTCGTCTTCAGCCCCGCGAAGACAAGTACTACCTCATCGAGCTCATCAACGATCCGCGCGGTAAAACGAGCTTCACGCAGACCGACGTCGACACGACCGATCCGCGTTCGCCGTCGCACTACCGGACCGTCACGACGACGACGACGGACGCCTTCCGCTTCTCCTTGCAGTTCGCGCGCCGCATCGGTCCCTTCACGGGTCGCTTCGGTATCAAGGAGTCCACGGGCGGCATCGGCATCGACGTGCACCTCTTGAAAAATCGCCTCGAGCTCCGCAGCGATCTCTTCGGCTTCGGCGAAGAGATCAAGCCGCGCGTGCGTCTTTGGACGGGCTACGAATTCTTGAGCCAACTCTGGCTGCTCGGTGGCGTCGACCATCTCTTCCTCGACAACCGCCGTGACTACTTCCTCGGCCTCCAGCTGCGCTTCACGGACGAAGATCTCAAGGCGATCCTTCCGTTCGCGGGAACCGCCGCGGTGGGTGGCAAGTAACAACCAGGTTGTTTGGCGAACTCCGTTCGCGGGGGCGGGAGAGCCGAAGCGGCACGGCGAACTCCGATCGCGGGCAGGCGACGAAGCGCGGCGATCGGGAATGCGCAATCAGCTGAAGCTGAAGACGTTCATTGCGCGGAGCACTTCGATCGCGGACAGCACCTGCATTTTGCCGGGGACGTCGGCGCGCATTGCGAGAAGAGCGCGCGGCGTGATGGGACGCATGGCGCGGGTGAACACTTCGCGCGCAATGATGGGCCACTCGTCTTCGAGAAGTGGGCCGGACTGACGTAGATTCTGATCGAGGCGGGGCGAGATTTCCTGCATCGCTTGCTCGAACGTGCGGCAAGCGCCGAGGCCCAAGAACATGATCGGCGGAAGGCTCATCTCGAGCGGAAACTCGCTGCGTTCGAGGCGTTGATTGTCTTGGAATTCGATCGTTCCGAGCTTCCAGCGGAAGAGGTCGACGGTGCGATCGCGACCTTGTTCACGAATCGCCCGGAAGATGTCCACGGGGCCGAGAAGACCCATTGCGATGAGCGTGTCGCCCATGCGGCCGCCGTAGCGCGGCAGGATCGCGAGAGCGAGATTGAGCTCTTCTCGTGTGACCTGCCCACGGCGCACGAGATACTCACCGAGGAGCTCGTTGACGTCGCTCGAGATGACGTGATGGATGCGACCATCGATGATGTAGAGCTCTTTTTTGATCGGATCGACGCGGCCATCGGCGCCGCCATTCGCGAGAAAGACGCCCGTCGCACGGCCGCGAATCGCTTCCGAAAAGATCTCGAGCAGGTTCTTCCAATTGACGTCGCGGCGCGCCGGCATGTTGGGCTTGGGATTGCGCGTCGTCGGCGGCGGAAGGAAGCGCGAGAGATCTTCGATGTCGGCGAGGCGGCGGAAGGGACCGTTGCCCGTCGATACGAGATCGTCGGCTTCGACCTCGCATGTCGCGATGGCTTCGACCATGCGCGCGAAGGACCAAGGGCCGAGCTCGGTGCCGTTCGCTTTGCGCACGATCGACGACGTCGTGATCTGCCGCTCAGTGGGACGATTCACGGGACCAAGCGCGATCA
>JAHFDV010000053.1 GCA_023248815.1 Myxococcales bacterium | reverse complement strand
GACTTCTCTCCTTTTCCACCTCAAAAGCGTCTTCGGGCACGACGCCTTTCGTCCTTCCCAGGAAGACGTGTGTCGAGCGATTGCCGAAGGCAAAGACGCGCTCGTCGTCATGCCAACGGGCGCGGGCAAATCTCTTTGTTACCAGCTGCCGGGGCTCGCGCGTGGCGGGACGACCCTCGTCATCAGTCCGCTGCTCTCGCTCATCGAAGATCAGGTGTCGAAGCTGCGCGCGCTCGGCGTCGTCGCAGAGCGCATTCACTCGGGCCTGTCCCGCGAAGACTCTCGTGCGGTGTGTCGTCGGTATCTCGACGGCGAGCTGCAGTTTCTCTTCATCGCTCCCGAGCGCCTCGCCGTACCTGGTTTTCCGGAGATGCTCGCCAAGCGAGAGCTCGCGCTCGTCGCCATCGACGAAGCGCACTGCATCAGCCAATGGGGTCATGACTTTCGCCCCGAGTACCGCATGCTCGGTGCGCGTCTCCCGCTCTTTCGTCCGAGCCCGATCGTCGCGCTCACGGCGACGGCCACCCCCGACGTGCAAGACGACATTGCGCGACAGCTGGGAATTCAAGAACGCTTCATTCGCGGCTTTCGACGCGACAACATCGCGATCGAGGTGCTCACGCTCTCTCCTTCGCGGCGTGCCGAGGCGATCCGCAATCTCCTCGAGCAGCCGGGGCGGCTTCCCGCGATCGTCTATGCGAACTCTCGCAAAGAGACCGAGAATCTCGCCGCGGAGCTCGGAGCGCGCACGGGCGCACGCGCGTATCACGCGGGGCTTCCGAGCGAAGAGCGCGAACGCGTTCAGCGCTCATTTTCCGAGGGTTCGTGCGACATCGTCGTCGCCACGGTCGCTTTCGGCATGGGAATCGACAAGGCGAACATTCGCACCGTCATTCATGCCGGTCTCCCTGCGAGCGTCGAAGGGTTCTATCAAGAGATCGGACGCGCGGGCCGCGACGGGAAGCCCGCGCATGCCGTCCTCTTCTTCAGCTTCGTCGACAAGCGTACGCACGAGTTTCTCTTGGGACGTAGCTACCCGGAAGCGAGCGTGCTCGAAGAGATTCACTCCAAATTGAAGCGGCAGTCGCGATCGCGCGATGATCTCCGCGACAAAGTGAAGGTCGACGACGAAACGTTCGAGCGGGCGATCGAGCAGCTCTGGGTGCACGGCGGCATCGCGTTTTCTGCGGACGACATGGTCGAGACGACGAAGAAGTCATTTCTCGCTTCTTACGAAGAGCAACGCGCGATGCGCTTTCGCGAGCTCGGCAAAATGATCCGCTTCGCCGAGGCACCCGGGTGCCGCATGAATGCGCTCGTGCATCACTTCGGCGACGGCTCCGAGAATGATCCGCTCTGCGGTATTTGCGATAGCTGCAACGACGCCACGTGCATTGCGCGGAGCTTCCGCGAGCCTTCGCCTGGCGAAGTGGCGCTCGCTGCGCGCCTTCTCGCTTTTCTCGGAGAGCGCAGTCGTTCGACGGGGCAGATCCTCTCGGAGCTCGGCGATGCCCCGCGCGACGCGACGATGCACGTGCTCGACGCGCTCGTTCGCGGAGGAAACGTCCGCGCGGATGCCGCGACGTTCGTGAAAGACGGCGAGCGCATCTCGTTCACCCGCTATCGCATTACCGAAGACGGAGAGGCCCTCTCGCGTCCCCTCCGTGTAGGAAACGCTCAAGATCCCAAGACCGTGCGGAAGCGCGCACCGAAACCGGCACGCGCCGGTTCGGGTTCGGGTGCCGAGGGCGGATCCCGCATGGAAGACGCGCCGACGCCGCTTCACGCGGCGCTTCGCGAATGGCGACGAATCGCCGCCAAAGAGTCGCAGGTCCCCGCGTTCCGGATCTTTTCGAATCGCGTGCTCGACGAGATCGCGGAGCAGCGTCCGCTCGATCTCGGAGCGCTGATGGCGTGTCAGGGCGTCGGCAACGTCGTCATCAAGAAATACGGCCGCTCGATCCTCACCGTCGTCGATCAGCACCGCTGAAAACGATATCTCTGCGAACGGAGCCTTCTTTCACGTGCCCTGCTGCACGTGAACTTCGCGGACGTGCGGTAGGCCTTCGACTGCGCGGATGAGATCGGGAAGGGGCACGCTGTCCTGGAAGACGACGTCGAACGTCGCCGAGACGCGCGTCGTCTCACCGCCGAGCTCGCGTCGATAGTCGAGATCGGTCGCGGTCGCGCCGAGCGCGAGCAATGTTTTGCCCACCTGTTCGAGCATCGCGACGTCACCGTCCATCACGACCGAGATACGGCGACGGCGAATGTTTTTGTCCTCGAAACGTCGCAAGACGGTGAGTGCGATGATGCCCATCGTCGTCACGAACATGCCTTCGATGAACATCCCCGCACCGGCGCACATGCCGATCGCCGTGACGAGCCAGAGTCCTGCCGCCGTCGTGAGGCCTTGAATCGTGAGACCCGTGCGAAGGATCGCGCCCGCCGCGAGAAATCCAATGCCGCTCACGACCGAAGCCGCGATGCGCGAGCCATCCATCTCCACGAGATCGCCAGGCTGGTAGTGCTGGTAGTAGATCGCCTGCGTCGAGACGACCATGAACGTTGCGGCCGTCATCGCGACGATGAGGTGAGTACGCAGGCCCACGGGGCGTCCATGCAGATCGCGCTCGTAACCGATGATGCCGCCGCACAGCGCCCCCACGGCAATGCGAGTGATCATTTCGACATGGGAAATCATGGGATCTCAAAGCATGCATCTCGCACGCATCGAATACAACCCGCTTCCCGCGCAGACACGAATGGAAGAAGTCCGGGGCTGCGCAACGCAACGTCACGCTCTCCCGCTTTCGCTGTCCCAAACTCTGCGCGGGCCACCGTACGCCCGCGCGTCGTGCAGCCGCAAGATCGAACGGCTCTACGGAGCAACGATGCGACCGGGGGCGACGTTGGTGCCGGTCTCGGTGTGACACCCGTTGCAGTCGCCGTCTTTTTGCGGCGTCACCATCGCGCGTTCGCGTCCGTCAGAGACGACTTTGGCCGTGTACGGAAACGCGACGGCGATGCGGGTTTTCGTCACGCCTTCGTCGTCATCATCGTCTTCTTCTTCCTCGCCCTTCGCGTCGTCGTCACCGTCTTCGTCGTCTTCACTCTGGAGCTCGAGACCGAAGTTGCCGACGTCGTTGACGGGAATGGTGAAGGTACGACCCTTGGCGTCGGTGATGACGACTCGAGGGCCTGGGCCGGCGACGCCATTGCAGTCGTCGGGTTCGTGCGCCGTCGGAAAGACCGTGCCGGCCACCGTAAAACGCGGACCTTCGCGCTCTTTCGTGTGGCACGCGATGCATGCGCGGCCGGGATACATCCGCGGCGATTCGTGATCGCCACGCGTCCAGTACGTCTCGCTCGTGCACACGGAGGGCGTATCGAATTCGGTCGAGACGGTGACGCCGCATTCACCGGCGGGCAATTCATCGGCGAGCCAGTTCTCGAAGACAGCGATGTCTTCGTCACTCATCTCGGTCGTCGGCGGCATCGGTTTCTCGTGCCCGGGGCGCATGCGCTCGATCGCGACGTCGACGATCGTGCGATCGGGATCTTCGAGCGAAGGGGCCAGGAGATCGGCGCGAGAGAGGATCGGGATCGACGAGTTTCCGTCGTGGCAAGAGACGCAGTGCTGATCCAAGAGCTTGGATACCGCGCACGGGAGATCTTTTGCGGCGGTGTTGTGGTTGCGGTTTTTCTCGGGTGCCGCTTGAACGCCCATGTTTCCTGAGTAGCAGCCGACCGCGAGTGCCGTGACGAGTGACGCGCCGAGCGCGAACGTCGCGGCGCGGCCGCGAAGAGCCCCGAGCGTCGAAGCCCCGAGGTGCAGGATATTGAAAACGACTTTCATCGGCGACGGCGTGTCTTAGCGGGTAGGCCCGCATCCCGCAACCCGTCGTCGCACGTTCAGGGTCGCCCCTTCGATCCGGGCTCGAAAAACCGGTGATACGCTCGCATGCGTGTTGGTCGAGCTCAAGTGTCCGTCCTGTTCTTCACGCGAGCTTCTTCCCGTCGACGCCCTTCACTATCGCTGCCGGCACTGCGGCGCGATGTTCATGAGCGATCCGAACGCGCGCGCAGGAGCGGCGTATGGCGCGCTCGCGAAGGGTGCTGGCGGTGCAGCGTCCGGGCCTTCGGGCTATCAGCCTCCCAACTATGTCGCTTCCAACCATGTCGCTTCCAACTATGTCGCTTCCAACTATGTCGCTTCCAACCATGTCGCTCCCAATTATGGGGCGGATCCGACATCGGGAAAGAAGAAGGGCTCGAAAGCTTCTTCCATTGCGAGCACGCTCGGACTCGTCGCGTTCGTCGGCATCTGCGCCGTCGTCTACGCGTTCTTGCCGCGAAAACAAAAGGTGACGGCGACCCCCATCACGGTGCCCTCGATCACGATGCCGAACTTCGTTCCACCCAAGGGTTCGCTTCCCTCGGCGAAGCTCAGCAGCAGGTTCGATCACGTAAAGCAGGGTAAATCGAGCGCGTCGCTCTTTTGGATCGGCAGCTACACCAACACGGGCGACGCTCCCATCGCGCGGCCGAGTGCGCGCGTGAGTCTCTTCGATGCAGCGGGAGCGCGCGTCGGCGAATTTCCCGGGTATGCGGATCGCGACATTCTCGCGCCTGGTGCTTCGTTTCCGATTCTCGTTCTCGCGTCTTCCGCGCCGGCGTTCAGCCGCATGGAGATCGCCGCAGGCGATCCTTCGGCGACCTACGCAGGACAGCAAGAAGTGGAGCTCACGGTGAAAGAGTTTCGCGTCGCTGCGACGAACTACGGCACGACGGATCTCGTGGGCACCGTGAAGAATGTCTCCGCGACCGCACTGCAGTTTCCAAAGGTGGTGGCGATCGGCAGGAATGCAGCCGGCGAAGCCGTGTCGATCGCGAACACCTTTGCCTCGAGCAAGACGATCGCTTCGAACGGAGAATCGGGATTCACCGTCAGCGTGGGAGTCTTTCAGACGGAGAAGCCCACACGCTACGAAGTCGTCGCATTCGGACGCCCGTAAACGTTTTGGCGTGCGCTCTCCGCGCGAATCACAGGCTGCTGACGTTCACGACGACGTCGCGAACCTTGACTCAGTCCTTTTCGCCCTCGGCTTCGATCTCGAAGCGTTTCAACAGGCGCCGCAAATTCGAGCGGTCGAGCCCGGCGATGCGCGCGGCATCTGCGAAGTTGCCGTTCGCCTCGACGAGCAGGCGCGCGAGGTAGTCGCGTTCGAAATCGTGCTTTGCGCGCGCAAGAGGAACGCTCGCGAGTCCCGCTTGGCTCGTCGACGGTGCGGGGATCCCACCGACGAGATGTGCAAAGTCCGTCTCGGTGATGATCGTGCCGCGCGAGAGCACGACCGCGCGCTCGATGACGTTTTCGAGCTCGCGCACATTCCCTGGCCAGTCACGCGCCGTGAGCAAGCCAATCGCACCCGCGCTGAGCTGACCCACGTCTCTCCCGTGACGAGCGGCGTGTTTGCGAAGGAAGTGATCGGCGAGCATCGGGATGTCTTCGCGGCGATCGCGAAGTGGCGGCACGAGGATGACGACGACGTTCAGGCGGTAGAACAAATCCTGGCGAAACGTACCGGCCGCAACGTTGGCGACCAAATCGCGATGCGTCGCGGCGACGATTCGCACGTCGACCGGCCGCGGGCAATTCGAGCCCACCGATCGCACCTCGCGCTCCTGAATGACGCGCAGCAACCGAACCTGCGTGCTGAGCGGCAGGTCTCCGACTTCGTCGAGGAAGATAGTTCCGCCCGCAGCTTGCTCGAAGACTCCCTTGTGCGCCGTCGCGGCGCCCGTAAAAGATCCACGCTCGTGACCAAAGAGCTCGCTCTCGAGAAGTGACTCGGTGAGCGCACCGCAATTGATGGCGACGAAAGGTTTGTCGCGTCTTCGGCTGCGATCGTGAATCGCGCGAACGACGAGCTCTTTTCCGGTGCCGCTTTCCCCTTGAACGAGCACGTTCGCGTCCGTCGGCGCGACGGTATCGACGAGCGAGATCACTTCACGCATGGCGCGCGTCGAACCGACGAGCCCCTCGTATCCTGCCGTCACGCCGAGGCGTTGCTCGAGGTAGCGGTTTCTCTCGAGGAGCCGTTTGTGCCCGAGGGCGCGCCCAACCGCGCTGCTCAAGATTTGGGGATCGTCGAATGGCTTCGAGAGGCAGTCATAGGCGCCGCTTCGCATGGCCTCGACAGCGGACCCAATCGTCGTGCGCCCACTCATCACGACGGTGACGGCGTCCGGGCATTCGGCGCGAGCTGCCGCGAGAATCTCGAGACCTGTTCCGTCTTGTAAGTGAAGATCCGTGAGGATGACGTCTGGTGCCGCGTCCTTGGACGACGTGAGAAGCTCGATCGCTTCCGTTACCGTCGAGCGAGTCGTGATCGAGTAGCCATCCGGCCCGAGGATGCGCGCGACGATGCGCAAAACGATGTCCTCGTCGTCCACGACGAGCACGCGAGCGCCCTTGGCAACATCCGCCATCGATGAAGTCAATCACGTAAGGCCGCGCGAAAGCGTTGTTTCGTTCGCGCGCGTTCGTTATGGCGTCGTGTCTTCACCCATCAACTCGATGTACTGGCGAATCTCCGCGTCGACACGTCCATCCAAGTAGAAGTACTCGAGCCCGAGCGCGTAACGGTGACGCGAATTCGGATCGCACTTTTTCGACCAGCGCACCGTTGCGGGACAAATCGCGACACGACCTGAGCCCGGGAGGGAGAAGCGAACCTCGAGCGTCGTTCCGAGCGGAAGGTCCTTGTGCATCAAGATCATCATTCCGCCCGCGGAGATGTTTTGACATTGCCCTTCCAAGGACCCGCCCTGGGAGTCGATGCGGATGGGCGTCACGAAGGGAGCGCGCGTGAAGGCGCGTTTCGGCGCCTCGACGACACTCTCGCGGCGCGCCTTGGCTGCGCTGCTCAAGACATGCAGCTCTTCGCACGCCATGTTCGTGGCATCGAGGGCGGCGATGAGCTCGGATGCCGTCGCGAATTGTTCCCGCTCGTTTTGCGAGAGCGCGCGGTTGATGATCGCAACGAGAGGTGCGGGGATTTCGTTTCCGAACTCGCCCACGGGCGGCGTCGTCGCGGTCGCGGTTTGCAAGAGCACGTCGTAGTAGTTTCCCGAATAGGGAACGCGACCCGTGAGGCACTCGTGGAGCAAGATGCCGAGCGCCCAAATATCGGCTTTCGGAGTCGCCGGCTTCGACAGCAATTGATCGGGCGACATGTATTCGGGGGTACCGAGGATGACGCCGTGCCCCGTGAGTCGCGGAGCGCCTGCGGAATCGTTGGGAGTGTGCGCAAGCCCGAAGTCGCCGAGTTTCACGATGTCGGTCCCCTGACCTTGCGCAACGAAAACATTTTCCGGCTTCACGTCGCGGTGAATGATCCCTAGGCGATGCGCAGCTTCGATCGCCGAAGCGATGCGCCTCACGATATGCACGGTTTCGCCTACCGGAAGAAAACCTCGAGACGTGATGATTCCGTCGAGCGTGCGCCCTTCCATGAGCTCGAGCACCAAAAATGGATGGTCGCCATCGACGCCGGCGTCGAGAATTTGAAGAACGTTTTCGTGGCGGATACGGCCGAGTGCGACGGCTTCACGCAGAAGACGTGCCTGCATGTCGGGCTGGCGTGCGCGTTTCGGCAAGAGAAGCTTCACGGCGACGGCGCGTCGACTGTAGCGGTGCTCGGCGCGGTAAACGGCGCACATTCCTCCGCGACCGATTTCGCTCTTCAGAATGAACCGTCCTGCGATCTCCGTCGGCACCGACTCGCCGATGGGACGAGCGCCGGAAGGGCGATCGGCGACGACGGGCGAAGTCGAATGGAGAGGCGATGCGACCTGGCTCATGGAGGATTCCTTTTTTGCGACGAAGGAGGAGAGAACTCGAGTGCTCATTCGCGCACGCCGTCGAGGGCTGCCCGAAGGTGATGGATCGCGGAAGCGTGGATTTGGCAGGCGCGAGATTCGGTGACACCGAGGACCGCGCCGATCTCGCGGAAGGTGCAGCTCTCTTGATAGTAGAGCGCGAGCACTCGCTGGAGCCGCGTGGGAAGCGTGCTCACCGTCGAGGCGACGAGCTCCAGAGCGCTTCGTTTCGCGAGCTCTTCGTCGATCGCGAGCACTCCCGCCGTGAGATCGCTCTCACGAATTTCGGTCACGTCGATTCCTGCCATGCCCGCGGTCGAGAACTCCGACAACTTGTCGCGGTACGTTTCGAGGCTCACGTCGAGTGCGCTAGCGACTTCGGCTTCTTCTGGAACGCGGCCATGCTTCTTCGTGAGATCGACGACGGCTCGCGACACCTGCTTCGAGGCCGCACGCATCGTGCGACTCATCGGATCGAGGCTGCGCAGGTAGTCGAGCATCGCACCACGAACGCGACAGTTCGCGTACGCCTCGAACTCGCTCTCGGGCATGTCGGCAGAAGCGCGATGGTGAGCTTCCACGAGACCGAGCCACGCGTAGCCGATGAGATCGTTGACCGTCACGTGACTCGGCACCCGCCGCGCCGTCCGAATCGCGAGTCGGCGAATCATCGGCTGGAAGCGATTGTAGTCCGCCTGCGTGAGACGCTTCCGCCGCACGTTGACGGTCGCGACTTCTTGGCTGAGGCGAGGAGCGTTTTGCGAGTTCATTGTGATGAGTTCAATTGCAGGTTGCGGACCATCTGCCGTACACACGAATGGATTGACCTAAGTTCGACGTGTGACCGCTTTCGAGGTCCAAATGACCTCCGCGGAGTCGAATTGACCTCGGGAACGGGGTTCGAATGACCACGTCTGCGCGTTTCGACTCGAGATACCGAGGGCACGACTGTTGCTCTCCCTCTGTCTCTCATGGCGCATGTCCGCAACGACCTTCGCGCTACGGAGGAGAAGGGATCATGAAGTGCTGTCTCAACTGTGCGTGCACCGAGTTCACCAGCGCCCCCTACGTCGTGAGAGGTGTGATGTTCGCTGCGAGCGAATGCGTGGAGTGCCACTGCCTCGAACTCGATGAAGAGGAGATGAACGCGAAGCGCTCGGAGCCCCACCCGCAGTTTCGCGCCTCGTGAGCTGCGTCGTGTGCGCGCGTCCGTTGCGACGACTTTAGACGTCTAACTTCGCTACGGCGTCGAGCACTTCCCGGACCTTGCTCAAGAGCGTAGCTGCCGTGAAAGGCTTTTGCAGAAAGGCGACCCCTGCATCCAAAACGCCGTGGTGAACGATGGCGTCGTCCGTATATCCGGAGGCGTAAAGAAGCTTCATCTCAGGGCGCTCGCCCGCGAGCTGCTCCGAGAGCAATCGTCCACTCATGCGCGGCATCACGACATCGGTGAGCAGAAGGTGAATGCGTTCCTTGAATCCGCGCGCGATGAGGACGGCTTCCTCACCGTTCGATGCTTCGAGGACGTAGTAGCCGTTCCGCCGCAAGATGGTGGAGCCGACCGCACGAACCTGCTTTTCGTCTTCGACGAGGAGAATCGTTTCCGTTCCGCGAAGCATCTTCGGAGGCGCAGGTCGTGTCGACACCGTTGCGGCGCGATCCGTTCGGGGGAAGTAGACCTTGAAGGTCGTTCCGACACCGACTTCGCTGTAGACGCCCACGGAGCCCCCGCTCTGCTGCACGATGCCGAACACGGTCGACAAGCCGAGCCCCGTGCCTTTGCCCTTATCTTTCGTCGTAAAAAAAGGTTCGAAAATACGCGCGCGCGTCGACGCATCCATTCCACTTCCGCTGTCGCTAATCGCCAAAAGCACGTAGTTTCCGGGGAGCAAATCCACACGCGTCGCAGCGTACTCTTCGTCGACGACCACATTGCTCGTTTCGATGGTGAGCTTGCCGCCGAGGGGCATCGCATCTCGCGCGTTGATCGATAGGTTCATCACGACCTGCTCGATTTGTCCTGGATCGGCGAGGATGCGTCCAATCCCTTCGGCCGTTCGAACGGACAGCTCGACATCTTCACCGAGAAGCCGTCCCAGCATGGACTTCATGCTCGCGATGCTTTCGTTGAGATGAATCACCTGCGGCTGGAGCACTTGTTGTCGGCTGAATGCGAGTAGTTGCTTCGTCAGCTCCGTCGCGCGATGGCCCGCCGTGCGAATCTCTTGCAGATCCTCCAGCAATGGATCGCCCGGTTTGAGCCCGTCCATCGAAAGCGCGGCATAGCTGAGGATCACCGTCAGCAGGTTGTTGAAATCGTGCGCGACGCCTCCAGCGAGTCGGCCGATCGCGTCCATCTTTTGGCTTTGGCGAAACTGGTCTTGGAGCTTTCGGCGCTCGTCGATGTCCTGAAGCGCGCCGCGCACCTGCGTGATTTCGCCCTTCGTATTTCGCTCGGCGTTACCGATCGCCCGGACCCAAATGATGCGGTTTTTCCCAGTGATGACCTGCAATTCGAGATCGAACGACGTTCCATCGCGGATGCATTCACCAAATTTGTCGCGAATGGTCTGCCGGAACTCAGGAGCATAGAAGTTGAGGGCGCGTTCGAGATCGGGCGAGGTCCCTGGCGCAACTTCGTGGATGGCGCACACCTCGTCGGACCAAGAGACCGTCGCATCGGTGGGCGCGAAGCTCCAACCGCCGAGTCGCGCGGCGTGACTCGCCATGCCGAGCACCGCGACTTTCTCGCGCAGCTCTGCTTCGCTTCGTAGCAGCGCCCCCTCGACTCGTTTTCTTTCGGTGATGTCTTGAATCGTCCCCACGAGACGTACGGCTTGGCCTTTGTCGTCGTGCTCCACCACGCCGCGCCCGTGCACCCAGCGAGCATCTTCGCCCGAAAATAGAATGCGATGCTCGATCTCGACGGGGGCTCGCTTCGCAATGGCGTCTCGGAGAGCCTGACGAAGGCGCTCGCGATCGTCGTCGTGCACGACCGCGAAAAACCCCTCGACCGTCATTTTGCCACCGTTTCGGACGCCGAGGATCCGCCGCGCCTCCGGCGACCACTGGATGATGTCATCTCGCGAAAAGCCCGAGGCCCAGCTGCCGACATGTGCGATCGCTTGCGCCTCTTCGAGCATCGCACGGCTCGCGCGAAGCTGGCTTTGAGCTTCTTGGAGAAGCACCGGACTTCCTGAATCAGGGTGCGCGACGGCGTCGACCTCGCCACGAGCAAATGCGTGGAGCGCTTGCTTCGCTTCTTGCAGACTCTCCGAAAGTTGCTGCTTCTCTCGGCGGAGGTCGGCGATCTCACTCTTGAGAAGTTCGATCTCACTCATGAAGGAGACTCCGCAAGGCCGAGCGCGCTGAGCAACGTGACGCGATCGCTGAGGTTGCCGAGGATGCGTCTCTCGGGAAGGGGCTCGGTCCTGACGAGCATCGGCGTTATCAAGATCCCGTCACGCAAACCGCGTTGCGGGTCGACGAGCACGTCGATGATCTGGACGGCGACGAATTGATCCGAGAAGGGAGCGAGCGCAATGCGCAGGTTCGCGAGAGCAGCCACGGAATTCGGCGACGCACCGGCGATGTAAAGACAGACGTGTACCTTGGCGACGGGGCTCTTCGGCTCCTCGGGCGTCAAGGCTTCACGCCTCCTTCGTCTTCAGAGTCGGGGCTCGTGGCGGTGACGAGCGGATCGGCGCGGCGACGTTGGAGGAGCTCGTCGGCCTCGGTGTCGAGGTGGCCGGTATCGACGGCCACGGCGGCGCGGATGTGTTCGAGTTCCGCTTCCTGAATCGACTGATCGCGCATCAACGCTTCGACGCGGGCTTTCGTCTCGGCGATGGCAACCTCGGCTTTTCTTTCGCGAAGAGCTGCACTGTTCTCCGCAGCGGATCGCATTCGGCGCGCTTCATTTTCTTTCTCCCATCGCAACGTGCCCATCAGCACTTCGCCGCCCGCTGCATAGACGTCGGCAAGGGCGACGCCTTCGTTCGTGAGAACGAGCTCACGTACCTGATTCGAATGTCCGGTTCCGCGCGCCTTGATGATCGTGAGCGCCCGATTGCGCTCTCCTCCATGGCTGACGTACGAAACGTGAATCCACGTGTCGGCCGCCGTCGAAATGTTCATGCGCGTTTCTTCCGCGAGCGGAAGGAGATTGCCGAGGAGAGAGGTCGCGACGAGCGTGATGCCTGCGTTCTTCGCGAGATCGAGCACTTGAAGCGCAGCCCCTTCACCGTCTCCTTCTCGTCCTCGCTGCGCGAGTGCCGAAAGCGGGTCGACCACGAGATTTCGCGGCTGGTTCTCGCGAAGCAATGCGCGGATACGCGCCACTTGCGCTTCGGGACTCTCGGCGCGGCCGCGATAGGAATGAACACTGAGCGTTCCAGTCGCAATGAGCGGTGCGAACTGGATACCGATCGACGAGACGTTGCGGATGATCTGATCGGGGGCCTCGTCGAAGCTCACGTAGATCGTACGCTCACCGCGGAGGCACGCAGCCTCGGCAAAGATCGCGGCGAGGCTCGTTTTTGCCGTCCCAGGGACACCCGTGATGAGCACCGAGCTGCCGCGGTGATAACCGCCCGAGAGCATTGCGTCGAGCCGTTCCACGCCGCTAGAAATGCGCTCACCCGATGCCGGATGCTCGAGCGCAATCGTCGTGTTCGCGCCCACTTCCACACCAGCGCTCGTAATCGCAATCGGATATTCGTTCGTCGAGTGCGCAGCGCCGCGATACTTGGGCACGCGAAGAAACCGCAATGCGGTTCCAGATGCGACGCGATGGTGCATCGTCACGACGCAATCGGCCATGAATTGGAGGAAGTCGTAGTCGGATGCCGCGCGCGCGTCCGTGGCGTCGGCCTTCGCGGTGATGATCCCGCTGAGACCGCTGTCGTGGACCCAGTCGCGCAAGCGAAACACTTCACGTCGGACGAGTGAGGGGTCTCCCAAATAACCAAGGAGCACGTCGATGCCGTCGAAGACGACCCGCTTCGCGTTCACTTGCTCCGCTTTGGCGGCGACCATCGCGAGCAGGCCGACGAGATCGAACTCGCCGCTCTTTTCTACGGATTGCGAGAGTTGCGCGTCGAGGACGAAGACGCCTTTGCCGCGCACCATTTCCGGGCCCCACTCGAGACCCGAGGCATTGGCGACGATCGACGCGGCGCGCTCCTCGAAAGCGACGAGAATTCCTGGCTCTCCATGACGTGCACCGCTCGCGAGCACCTGCAGTCCGAAGATCGTCTTACCTGCGCCTGCGCCACCCAGCACGACCGTGACTCCGCCACGCGGAAGACCGCCGTCGATGATGTCGTCGAGCCCGCCAATGCCCGTAGGCATTCTCTTTGGCGGCGATGCAGGTACAGCTCCGCGTTCCATTCGTCCCCCTCTTCGCGCCACGCGCGCGTGCGCGCGGCTCGACTCCAAGACGCTACACGAGGGGTCTCGTGTAGCGGCGAATGCCCGGCTCATTTGGCGTTTCGGGCATGCGGATGAGCGGATGGGGTAGTTCGTTCGTTGTCGCGAAAGGTCCCTGGCGGGACGCCCATGAAGCGCTTGAAGGCGCGACTGAATGCCGCCTCTGAATCGTAGCCAACGCGCGCTCCTGCTTCCGCAACCGAGAGTTGCGAGGCCTGGAGCAGCCGTGCGGCGTGGTGCACACGCCAGCGTGTGAGATATCGGCTCGGTGGATCACCCACGAGCTCGAGGAAGCGCTGCGCGAACGACGATCGTGACATTCCGACCTCGCGCGCAAGCGCCTCGATCTTCCACGGTCGCTCGGGTCGTTCGTGCATCATGAGCAACGCCGACGAGACTTGGGGATCCCGGATCGCCGCCAGCCATCCCTGCTCATGGACGCCGCCCAGCCAATGCCGCACCGCCTCTGCAAAAATCAGATCGACGATGCTCGCAAGGACGACGCCGCGCAGCGGTGACTCGTTGCGCGCCTCGGCGGCCAAGAGGCGCATCGTCATGGCGAGCCACTCTGGCGGCTTGCCCCGCACGGCGCGCACGTGAAGAAGGGGCGGAGGAAAACCGGGCAGCGCGACGCGAAGCCGTTGATCGAAGACGAAGTTGCCGCCGATGAGATGCGTTTTTCTCCCGCCGCCCCCGAACTTGATGCGTGGGAGAAGCAAGGTCTGCTTTCCCACGCTCGCGATGGGTACGAGCGTTCGCCCGAGCGCATCCATCAATCGGTGCTCGCATGCATCCGGCAAAATGATGAGATCGCCCGAAGCGACCTTCACGATCTCTTTCGTATCTGCTCGTTCGAGAAAGGCGGCTCCGCGAGCGATGAAGTGAAGCGAGAGACCGACATTTCCTGGGAAACGAAGTCCCCAGGGCGCGCTCAGCTCGAGGAAGCGAAGGCCGTCGCCGCGGAGCCGCAGAAGCCCGACGATGTCGGAAATCAGCGCGAGCGCGCGCTCCTCGGGATCCTCGACCGAGAGCTGCGTGGCGGACGGCCGATGCTTCGACATTTTTGGCGCCCCCGCTTCGATCTTAGAAGAGCACGACGATGTCGCGCACGGGTGAACCATTGCTCGCAGCGGGAGCCGCGCCCTCACGTGAGTTCACGCAGACAGCTCTCCTTCAAGGGCGCATGAGGGAAGCGCTGCACGTAGGGCGTCTTCCTGATTCCCAAGGAAGGAGGGGGAAAGGAACCGCGTTTCTCTCGAACCAGGACTCGCTATTTCCGTGCGGGGAAGCGCAATCGGGTCCTTTTTGGATTGGCACCCCCGGACCGATTCGAACGGTCGACCAACGGCTTAGAAGGCCGCTGCTCTATCCAGCTGAGCTACGGGGGCGTGGCGGCGAGACTAGCTCGATTCATTGACCAACGCAGCTCGGCAATCTGTTCGAAAGCAGCTTCGCTCCGAGCCGAACTTTTCAGAGCAGCATTTCGTTGATCAGCGCGCGCAGCGTCGGGGCGTCGAACGGCTTGTCGATGCGTCGATTTGGCACGTGGTCGAGAAACTCTCGGGTTCGCGGCGTGAACGCGCCGCCCGTCGCGAAGACCATTTTCGCGGCCTGTTCCGGCACTTTTTCGGTGAGGGTCTCGAAGAGATCCATTCCCGTGAGCTGCGGCATCATGACGTCGCAGAGAATGACGTCGAAGCGCTCGCCGACTTCGATGAGATCCAAGGCTTCTTGCGCGCTCTGCAAGGTCGTCACGTCGTGCTCGGCGGCGAGGGTGCGGCGAACGACGCGCGTGACGAGCACTTCGTCGTCGACTACGAGGACGCGTGCGCGGCGGCGGGCCGGTTGAACGAGCGCCTTTGCGGGAGCGCTCGTCGCCTTGATCCCGGCGGCGACCGCGGGGAGCACGACGCGGAACTCGGTTCCTTTGCCGACTTCGCTGTCGACGAGGATCTCGCCGTTGATCGCGGTGACGATGCGATGGCAGATCGAAAGTCCGAGCCCGGTACCGACGCCGACGGGCTTCGTGGTCATGAATGGCGTGAAGAGGCGCTTGCGCACTTCTGGCGTGATCCCCGAGCCCGTGTCGCGCACCGCGACGACCACACGTCCCTTTGCATCGGTATAGGCCGTGATCTTCACTTCGTTGTTGTCGGCGTCGCCTTCGCGAATCGCTTGCGCCGCATTCAAGATGAGATTGAGAAACACCTGACCGAGGCGCGATTCGTTCGCTTCGACGAGGGGGACGTCTTCGTACTCTTTGACGATGCGCGCGCGATGACGAATTTCGTTCCACGCCATGCGCAAGGTGGACTCGAGGACGCGGCGAACGTCGACATAGGCGCGTTGCTCGGCCTCGTCGGAGCGCGAGAAGATTTTCAGGTCGCGTACGATCTCTCGAACGCGGACCGTCGCTTCGTGCGCGTCACGCAGCGCATCGCTCGTGTCGGATACGGGAAGGCCCTTCGCCGCGAACTGCTGCATCTGTCGAGACGCCAAGTCGAGATTGAGCATCACGCAAGCGAGCGGATTGTTGATCTCGTGCGCGACGCCAGCCGCGAGCGTACCGATCGAAGCCATGCGGTCGGCGACGATGAGTTGCGCTTCTGTTTGTGTCTTGCGCGTGATGTCACGTGAGACGACGACGGCGCCGATGATCTCTTCGCCATTGGTGATGGGACCGATATGGCTCGAGTACCAGACCTTCTCGCCGTCTGCGCTCTCCCCCGAGAGCTCCACGGCCGTCGGTTTGCCGGTCTCGAAAACGGAACGGAGCGCCTTCTCCTTCGCCTCTTGATGCTTCGTCACGGGATCCTTCGCCCATGACGCACCGAGCGCCGCGCCGGCCGTTTCCGAAGGCGGCACATGATTGACGAAACGCACGATCCCCTGGCGATCGACCTTGGAGATCAAGTCGGGCGCGTGCTCGACGAGTGCGCGCCATTCGGCACGCGAGGCTTGCGCTTCGCGTTCGGCAATGGCGCGCTCGGAGAACGTGTGCGCGAGCGTCAGCGTCGTCGAGATCTGATTGCCGACTCCCTGAACGAAGAGACACCACTCTTCGTCGAGCTCTTGATTGTCACGCGCCACCATGAAAAGCGCGCCGAGGGCTCGCTCGCGGTTGGCGAGCGGAACGACTACGGCCGCGGAGGCCTCGGCGAGCGCGAGCAGTTCTTTCGTCGCCGAAGCGTCGATCTTCGAAGACGGAAGCTTGACGAGCTCTCTCTTCGCGATGATGTCCCGGAGGATCTCGGGCTTCCCGAAAAAAGTTCGAAGGTGCGGATTGGCGCGGCGCTCACCGATGGGACGCACGGATAGCTCGTTCGAGTCGTCGAAGAGATAGAGCGCGCCGACAGAAATGCCGCCGACATCGAGACACGCAGCGAGCACTTCGTCGAGCGTCGGACCGAGATCTTTTCCTTGGAGTACGACGTCCGAGATTGCCGTGAGCACCGCGAGCTCTGCCGCGAGCGACGTGCATCGACGCGCGAGATTGGCGTTTTGCGAAACTTGGCGCTCGAGTTGCTGGAACCCGCGCCGCATTCGTTCGCCCTGGAGCTCCGGGGATTGCTCGGGGACGGGACCCTGCGGTTTTCTACCTTCAGCGAGCGTCGCTCGAAGCACGGCAACGAGCTCACCGAGCTCGGGCGTGCGGAGGACGAGCTCGTTCGCGCCCGCCTTCTTCGCGAGATCGCGATCCGTCGCTTCGAGATAGCTCGAGGTGACGAGAATGATCGGAGTGTTGGCGAGCGCAGGATCTTGGCGAGCGGACAGAGCGAGCCCGAAGCCGTCGAGGCGAGGCATCATCACGTCGGCGACGATGATGTCTGGCGGCTGCTGTCGCGCTTTTTCGAGCGCCTCGACGCCGTCTGCGGCATCGCGAATGTCGAATCCGTATTTTCCGAGGCGAAGTCTCGCGAGCTTTCGCTGCAAGGGATCGTCGTCGGCAAGGACGAGCGTCCGCCCCTCACCGAAACGCTTTTCGTCACTGCCGCTCGTCGGAAAAAATGTCGCGACGATCGGAATGAGACGGGATGGTTCGATAGGCTTGATGATGATGTCGTCGAATCCGAGCGAAGAGATCTTCGCTTGCTCGAACTTCGAAGTGAAGCCCGAGAACGCAAGCACGTGCATCGTAGAGTCGCCTGCGACACGGCGAAGGGCAGAGAGAAGCTCTTCTCCGTCCATGTCGGGGAGAATGAGATCTTGCAGCACGACGATCGGCTTGTGTTTCTCGGCCAGCGCGATCGCTTGCTTGCCATTCTCGGCTTCGATGACCGTGAACTTCGCGTTCTCGAGGGCGAAGCGCACCATCTTGCGTGTCGCGGGATTGTCTTCGATGAGGAGGACGACGCGCTCGCTCATGAGGGATCTCCGCCGTTCGCAGCATCCGAAGACTCGACGTTCGAAGCTCCACCGCTTCTTTCGAGTGCGCTCTTCACGGCGCGAGAGAGCTCACGCGTGTCAATGGGCTTCGCGATGTATCCATCGCAGCCGGCAGAAATGGCTCGCTCCTCATCCCCCTTCATCGCAGACGCCGTGAGAGCAATGATAACGATGTCTCGGGTTGACGGATCGGCTTTTAGCTCACGGGTGAGCGTCAAACCGTCCTTCCCGGGCATTTGGATGTCCATGAGAATTAGTGCAGGACGACGTTCTCTTACACTGGCGACGGCGCCCTCCGCTTCCGCCGCCGTGACCACTTCGTATCCTTCGAGCTGGAGCACATAGGCTGCCAGCTTGAGGTTGACCACATTGTCGTCGACGACGAGAACCCGCGTGCTCATGAATTTCCGCGTGTTCCGGGAGATGATGATCCCATCTCTCCCTTGGCGGCGCGCTCGAGGGTCGCCAGGAGCGTCGCGCTTTGTACGGGTTTCAGTAAGACATCGTGCACGGTTACGCCGGACGTCACCCGCGCGTCCGAGACCACGGTGACGACGACGACTGGGGTCGAGGCATTGCGGCCGCTCGCGCGAATGCCCGCGAGGAGCTCGATCCCGTTCGTGTCGGGCAAGAGCAAGTCGAGCGTAATCGCGTCATAGGTGCGCTCGCCTGCACGCCGAATCGCCTCGGCGCCCGTCGACGCGATCTCTACCGAATAGCCCGATTGTGCGAGAAGTCCCGCGAGGTAGGCCTGCTCGCGCGGCTCGTCTTCGACAACCAGAACGACCTTCGACCCTGGCGCAACGCTCCGTGTGAGGACGGGAGTGGAAGTCGAGAAGGCGTCCGAAATACGGGGAAGATGCACGTAAAATGTGCTGCCGACATCGACCGTGCTCCGAACTCCGACGCTCCCACCTTGCGCCTCGACGAGACGTTTCGTGAGCGCAAGTCCGAGCCCCGTGCCGGGATAGCGCTTCGACGCGCCGCCCGCGAGCTGTTGAAACTCGGTGAAGAGCTTGCCGATGTCTTGAGGTGCGACGCCGATCCCAGAGTCTTCGACCTCGATTCGAACGCTGTGCTCGCCGAGTGGGAGCGCGCGAAGAATGACGCGTCCACCCATCGGGGTGAACTTGAGGGCGTTCGAGAGATAGTTGTAGAGCACCTGCT
Organism: Myxococcales bacterium; assembly: GCA_023248815.1. GTDB lineage: Bacteria > Myxococcota_A > Polyangia > Polyangiales > Polyangiaceae > JAHFDV01. The sequence goes on along the minus strand of JAHFDV010000053.1, from coordinate 439 downwards.
TCAAGCGCCCGGAATCCAGCGTCAATTCTTCGACCGCGGGATCGACCTCGGTCTCGATGAAGATGCGCTGCTCTGCCGCCGTCGTCCGCAAGATGGCGACCACCTCCGTCACGACGGTGGAGAGGCGCAATTTTTGGGGGCGAAAGTCCAGCTTTCCGGCCTCCACTTTTGCGAGATCGAGAACGTCGTTGATGAGTTGAAGGAGGTGCTTGCCGCTCGCGAGAATGTCTCCGAGGAACTCTTTGTGCGTCGGAGTTGCCGGGTCGACCTTTCCGTCGTGCAAAAGCTCGGCGAAGCCGATGATGGCGTTCAGCGGTGTGCGCAGCTCGTGCGACATGTTGGCGAGAAACTCGCTCTTGAGACGCGTGGCTTCTTCGATGCGGCGATTCAACTGTTCGAGCTCGGCTGCGCGCGCGCGAATTTCTTCGGCCTTCTTGCG